>DASXSA010000173.1:0-18040 GCA_036506235.1 Candidatus Limnocylindrales bacterium
GCTCCTCCCGCGTTGCCGGCAGCGGTGCGTCCGTGCTCGCCGTCGTGCCCGGCGGTCCGGCCTTGGGGTTCATCGCTCTCCCTGGTCTCCTGCGCGTTGGTGCTCCTCGGAGCGTAGCGCTTCAACTGCCGATCCCACCACGCCGAGGAGCTGGCCGCGCGTGACCTGGTCGCCAGGCTGCACGAGCAGCTCGGTCACCGTGCCCGCCACCGGGGCCGCCACCACGTGCTCCATCTTCATCGCCTCGAGGGTCACGAGCGCGTCGCCGCCTTCGACGGCGTGGCCGGGCGAAACATGGACAGCGAGCACGGCGCCGGGCATTGCGGCCGTGACATCCATCGAACCCGTTCCGGCGTGGCCGGCCGCCGCTCGTGCGGCTCGATCGACGTCGGGCGGCGGCGCGATCCGGAACGGAACGCTGCGGCCGGCGAGATCCAGATGGACGATGTTTTCCGCCCGCGCGAAGGCGACGTCGGCGACAAGGCTGGGGTCGACGTCCACTGAACGCTGTCCCCCCTCGGCCGACAGCCGGACGCGGGCCGGCGCATTCACGCGCCATCCGCCGCGCCATGGATCCGGGCGATCCTGGCCTCCGCTGTCGTCCATCAGGAGGGAGCCCGCCAACCGCCACGCGGCGTCGGTGATCGCCACCCGCGTCTCCCAGTCGTCAGGCGGCCAGATCCGATCGAGAGTGTCGATGCGCGCCTGGCCCTCGAGGACGACGGGCTCCCGAACCAGCCAGCGAAGGAATCGCAGGTTGGTGGTCAGCCCGAGCACGAGCGTTTCGTCGAGTGCGCCGCGGAGGCGGGCCAGTGCCTCCCTCCGGCTCGCGCCGTGCGCGACGATCTTGGCCAGCATGGGATCGAAGTGTTCGCTCACGTCGGTCCCGGCCTCGATCCCGGCGTCGACGCGGATGCCGTCGCCCGTCGGCCAGGCGACTCTTTCGACCCGGCCGGTCGCCGGCAGGAATCCGGCCTCGGCGTCTTCGGCGTAGAGCCTGACCTCGACTGCGTGGCCCTCGAGACGGACGTCGGACTGCTGGGTCCCCAGGGGGTCGCCGGCGGCGATGCGGAGCTGGTCGGCGACGAGGTCCCTGCTGGTGACCAGCTCGGTGACCGGGTGCTCGACCTGGAGCCGCGTATTCATCTCGAGGAAGTAGAACTCTCCGCGATCGTCGAGGAGGAACTCGCAGGTGCCGGCCGAGGCGTATCCGACGGCCGAGGCGAGGCGCAGGGCAGCTTCACCCATGGCGCTCCGGAGCGCGGGGCTTGCCGCCGGAGACGGCGTTTCCTCGAGGATCTTCTGGTGCCGGCGCTGGATCGAGCAGTCGCGCTCGCCGAGGTGGACACCCGCCCCGTGTCGGTCGAACAGGACCTGGATCTCGACGTGGCGGGGCCCATCCAGGTAGCGCTCGAGAATGAGGCGGTCATCGCCGAACGCGGTCCGAGCCTCGCGGCGTGAGGCGGCGATGGCGTCCGCGAGACGCGCGAGATCGCGGACCACGCGCATGCCCTTCCCGCCACCGCCGGCGGCCGGTTTGACAAGGAGCGGGACGCCGACCTCCCTCGCGGCCCGGTCGAGAGCGGCGTCCGACTGGTCTGCGTCGTCATAGCCGGGGAGGACTGGGACGCCGATCTGGCGGGCGAGCCGGCGGGCCTGGGCTTTGTCGCCCATTGCACGGACAGCTGCAGGCGGGGGACCCACCCAGATGATCCCGGCCGCCTCGACGGCCTCCGCAAAGTCCGCGTTCTCGGCGAGGAAGCCATACCCGGGATGGAGGGCGTCGACTCCGGCGCGCCGGGCCGCCTCCACGACGGCGGGCGCATCGAGCAGGTCGAGGGTGGGGTCAGTGTCCAGCGCGGAGACGGCCTCGACCCCCAGTCGGGTGGCTGTCCGCCTGATGCGGGCGGCAATCTCGCCTCGATTGGCGATGAACAGCGTCCGGATCCGGGCCGGCGCAACGCCGGGCTGCCCCGCGGCATCGTCGAAGCTTCGGCTGAACGCGTCCAACGCGTCGCTCGCGACGCGCCATCTGCCCCCGACCCGTCGCGCGGGGAGCGTGCCCGCGACGATCCAACGCTGGACGGTGCGGGTTGTCGTCCCGATCCTCGCGGCAGCCTGGCTGGGGCTCAGTTCATCGGCCATTCTGTCGCGATTGTCGCTCCGGGGAGGACCTGCGTGTCAGTGGTGGCCGCCCGTGCCTCTATGGCGCGTGATATCGCCCCTATCGGTGCCGCCAGCAGGAAGTCGCTGATAAGGGCCTCAGCGCCGATCCCTGGCCTGATCCTTATCAACCCCAGCGGCTCCGATTACCAGCGGGACCGGTGCCGCACGGCGGAAGTCCCCGCGACAGCGCGTTATCGAACTGCCTTGTGTTCGGAGCAACAGTGGGGGCGATGCGGCCGGGCGTAAGGGCCCGGGTGGTCCCTCACCTGGCCCTCAGGGCCGGATCAGGCGCCGTGTAATCGGCCGGTGACCATCGCGCTCACTCCGGCTCGGGGGCCCATCCAGGTGGCCGCTTCTCGGTGAATGCCCGAAAGCCCTCCTGTGCCTCCTCGGTCTGGCGCTGCCGCGCGACGACTCGCGCGGTGTGCCACTTCGCCGACCCGTGGGGCAGCCCGCGCACCTCGCGGATGATCGATTTCGCGGCGCGCGCGGCGGTCGGTCCCGCGGCGAGCAGGTCGTCCACGGCTGACGCGACCGCGGCGTCGAGCGCAGCCTCACCTTCCACCACCTCGTGCACGAGGCCGATCCGCTGCGCTCGGACGGCGTCGAACCGACGCCCCGTCGGGAACAGGGCTCTCGCGTGCGACTCCCCGATCTTCGCGATCACGAATGGCGAGATCACCGCGGGCAGGATGCCGAGCCGTGTCTCCGTGAACCCGAACCGCGTCCCCGATTCGGCAATCACGAGATCGGAGACCGCGCACAGGCCCATGCCACCGCCAAGCGCGACGCCCTGGACACGGGCGACCACGGCGACCGGGCAGGTGTCGATCGTCTCGAACATGTCCGCCATCGCCATCGCGTCCTGCTCATTGGCTTCGGTGTCGAGCGCCATCGCCGCTCGCATCCAGTCGACATCGGCGCCTGCACAGAAAGACGGTCCTTCCCCGGCCAGGACGACGACGCGCAGCTCCCTTTCGGATTCCCTCGCCAGGACAGTGAACGCCTGGCGGAGCTCGGCGATCAGCGTGGCGTTGAACGCGTTATGGACGTCCGGCCTGTTGAGGGTGACGCGCGCGACGGAGTTACCGGGCCCGCTGCGCTCCACGCGGAGGAGGTCGCTCAGCGCACGACCTCGACGCGGTCCCCGGCGGCCACTCGCCCCTCGACGAGAACCCGGGCATAGCGGCGTGCGTCCTCGGGATGCGCCTTCTCCGAAATCCGCCCGATGTGCGCGCCCTGGAAGTAGTGGGCCAGCTTCTGGCACGGATTCGCAAAACCCGTGATCTCAATGACAAGGCCGGAGCCGCCAATCGCCAGTTGATCGCCGTTCGTAAGCTCGCCGAGCTCGATTCCCTCGATCGTCAGGTTCTCGCCGAAGGCGCCCGGAAACGCCTCATGGCCGTCGGCTTCCACCCGCGAGATGGCCTCGGTCGAGTAGATCGAAACTGCTTTGTCCGGGCCACCATGCATCGGCTGCGGCTCGTGGTGGCCGTCGCCCTCGAGGCCCAGCCGCCCAACCCAGGTCCCTTCCACGGGGAGCTTCGGCACCCCGCCGCGCGACACGTTCACCGACACGATGCGGCCCTTCATCGTGGACATCTTCACATACGGAACACGCCGAACTTCGTGTCGGGGATGGGCGCGTTGAGAGCGGCGTCGATCCCGAGGGCCAGGACGCGGCGGGTGTCGAGTGGGTCGATCACACCGTCATCCCACAGGCGGGCCGTCGCGAAGTAGGGTGACCCCTCGCGCTCGTAGGTGTCCAGGATCGGCTCCTCGAACGCGTCCCGCTCCGCGTCGCTCGCGAAGTCGCCGCGGACCGTCGAGAGCACCCGGGCCGCCTGCTGGCCACCCATGACCGAGATGCGCGCGTTTGGCCAGGTCCAGAGGAACCGCGGCGAGTAGGCGCGGCCGGCCATCGCGTAGTTCCCTGCCCCGAAGCTCCCGCCGATGATCACCGTGAATTTCGGGACCTCCGCGCAGGCCACGGCGGTCACCATCTTGGCCCCATCCTTGGCGATGCCACCCGCCTCGTATTCGCGCCCGACCATGAAGCCGGTGATGTTCTGCAGGAACACGAGCGGGATCTTGCGCTGTGCCGCGAGCTCGATGAAGTGGGCGCCCTTGAGGGCCGACTGGCTGAACAGGATCCCGTCGTTGGCGATGACGCCGACCGGAAAACCCTCGAGGTGCCCGAACCCGCAGACGAGCGTCTCGCCATACAGCGCCTTGAACTCATGAAACCGGGAGCCGTCGAGCAGGCGGGCGATGATCTCCCGCACGTCGACGTTGCGCCGGGGGTCGGCCGAAACGGCGGCGTACAGGTGAGCGTTTCGGTCGTCGCCGGTCGGGCAGACCGCGGGCGGTTCGGGCGTCAGCCGGTCCCATGGCGGGTCGGGTGGCCGGTGGTTGAGATTGCGGACGATCGACCGACCGAGGGCCAGGGCGTGCTCGTCATCGAGCGCCTCGTGGTCGACGACACCCGACAGTCGGGCATGGACGTCGGCCCCGCCCAGCTCCTCGGCCGAGACGTCCTCTCCCGTCGCGGCCTTCACCAATGGAGGCCCGCCGAGGAAGACCGTCCCGGTGCCCTTGACGATCACGGTCTCGTCGCTCATGGCTGGCACGTACGCGCCGCCTGCGGTGCTGCTGCCCATCACGAGCGCGACCTGCGCCACGCCGAGGGCCGATAGCCGGGCCTGGTTGTAGAAGATGCGGCCGAAGTGGTCGCGATCGGGGAAGACGTCCGCCTGCAAAGGCAGGAAGGCGCCGCCGCTGTCGACGAGATAGATGCACGTGAGCCGGTTTTCGAGGGCAATCTCCTGCGCTCGGAGATGTTTCTTGACCGTCATCGGGTAGTACGTGCCGCCCTTGACGGTTGCGTCGTTGGCGACGATGACGCAAGTCGTCCCCTCGACCCGCCCAATGCCCGTGACGATCCCGGCGCTCGGGGCATCGTCGTCGTACAGCCCAGTCGCCGCGAGCGGGCTCAGCTCCAGGAACGACGAACCGGGATCGAGCAGGCGCTCGATGCGCTCACGAACCGGCAGCTTCCCCCGCTCGCGGTGGCGCACGATCGACCGCTCATCCCCTCCGGCACCTCGCCCGGCCACCGCGACCTGTCGCAACCGCAGGTCGGCTACCAGCGCGTCCATTGCCGCGCGGTTGCTCTTGGACTCGGCCCCAGCCGGATCCAGCCGCGAACGGAGCACGCCCATCGGTGGGGATCATACCGACGGCTCCGTGCGGTTCTGGGACCAATCGCTCCTGCGACAACTAGGGGCTGTGGCGACGCGCTTCGCTGGACGGCGGGCCGAGCAGCGTGGCGACCTGGGCCAACGCAAGGGCGCTGACCAACATCGCCAGGCTCACGGCCGCGGCCCAGATGGTCGGAACGCCGCTATCGCAACCCGTCGCGACGACGTCGCTTCCCGGTTCGCCGATGCTCTGCGGACCGTCGGCTGGCGGGATGGTCTCGTAACGAGGGCCGCCAGTCGTCGCGTGTTCGACCCAGCAGATCTCTTCGGTCGAGCCAAACAGGTTCGCTCCGGCACCCAGCGCGAGGGCAACGACAAGTGTCGCCGCGACCATCTCGGGCCGCCGGTGCCCGCTACCGCGTCGTTGCCGGGTGGCCAGGCCCACGATCGGGACGAGGAGCACGCCCGCGAGCAGGCCCACGATCCCGAAACCGGCGAAGGCCGCGGCCAGCGCGACGAGAACAGCCGCGAGGGCCACGGCCAGAACCCGCCTGTTCTCGACCCGGACACGGGCAAATCTGTCAGCGTCACCCGCCGTCGTCAGGAATACCGCGGCAGGCACCAGAAACACGAGCGTGACACCGCTGAAGGCGATGACCGACAGCAGCGCGCAGAAGATCCCGGCGGCGACCAGGACCGGACCGGAGTGGCCACGAGCTCCAATGGCCCCGACAGCGGCGGGGCAAAGGAGGAGTGCGGCGAATGCGACCTGAGCATAAGGGGGGCCTCCCGGCGTGCCGTCTTCAGGGGTGAGGCGCAGCGCGAGCAGCCACACGGCGCAGAGAGCACTCAGTACAACGGCGACCCATGCGGGCTCCGCGGCTGGCAGTCGGACGGCACCAGCTCGGAGCGTCATTGTTGCCGCTACGGCCCGGCGACGATGGTCCCGGTCATGGCCGGGTGGACGTCGCACTTGAACTGGTGCGTCCCGGGCGTGAGTGCGGGGACCTGGTAGACCCGCGTTGCGGGGCCGCTGAACGTCTCGCCGGCGAAGACGGAGGAGCCACCCGAGGGCTCGGCCAGGATGTTCACGTTGTGCGGGGCGCCTTCCTTGTTCTCGAATACGAGCGCGAAGGCGGCGCCCGCCGGAACTTTCACCGAGGTCGTGGTGAAAGCCAGGTTGTTGGCCTCGATCTTCGGTGCGTTGGGCGGGATCGATGCCTGGCTGGCCGGCGCCGAGCTGCAGGCGGCCAGGACCAGGCCGAGCAAGGCGACCACGAAGCAGGTTGGGCGCATCAGGCCACCTTTCGATGAGGAGGTTCGTCGATGTCCGCATTGGTTGGGCGGATCGTCGACGAGGGTACCGGCCGCGGCTTCGCTTGCTCGACTCGTCGGAACGGAAGGTCGCGGATGACCCGCAAGGGTGTCTGCCAGGGTGGTCCATCGGCTCGCCAGATGTCCGCCAGCAGGAAGCCGATGAGGACGACCTCGATTGCCTTGTCGATGTAGGCCAGCGGGAACCGCGCTCCCATGAACAGCCAGCCGAGGATCGTCGCGCTCGTGAACCCGAGCAGGGCCAGCCGCGTCAGCCAGCGCGCGCGTCGGGCGAGGTCGAGCGGGATGACGAGCGCGACGGCCAGGGCCAGGTACCCGGCGGCGTTCATCGTGAACAGGAGGCCGCCCATGGTCAGGTGGATCCACGCACTGGCGAGCCCGCAGGCGGCGACGACCGCCCTGAGTCCGACCTCCCCCCAGTCCCGGGCTTCGCCTGTTCCGAATCGTCCGATTCGTTGCGCTCCCATAGCTAGAGCTCCTTCCGAGTCGTGACGTGCTACTCTCGATTAGCACGTTTCCGCCAAGATGCTAGGGCGGAAACGCGCTACTGTCAAGACGCCAGTTATCAGTGCGGAGGAGGATGGTGCCCGTCTCGGCCGGTGCTACGCTCCCCGAGCACGTCATGGCGCAGGAACTCGTCGCCACCGCACCTGTCCGCGGCCTTCCCGCACTCAGCGCGCGCCCGAGGAGCGAGCGGGCGGAAGCGATCCGCCGCGAGCTCGCCGACGCCTGGGGCGAGATGGGTGCCGCGTGGGGCGTTGCGCCTGCGGTCGCGCGCGTGCATGCCTACCTGATGGCTCGCCCGGAGCCGCTCACGGAACGCGAAGTCCGCGAGGCCCTCGACCTGAGCCACCGTGCGGCCAGCCTGGCGCTCGCGGAGGCCGAGCAATGGGGGATCGTCGAGCGCGTGCCGGAGCCGCGGCGCGTCGGCCGGCGCGGTCCGGCGGGTACGGCATATCTCGCCGTTGGCGACCACTGGCAGTGGTTCGGGCGCGTCGTGGCCGAACGCAAGGTCCGCGAGGGCGATCCGATCATCGCCGTAATCGAACGGACAGCCGCCGAAGCCGAACGGGAGGCTGCAGAGCACCCCGAGGACGCCGATCTCCAGGAGCTTCGGACCTGGCTCGGGAGCTTCCTCATCTTCGTTCGACTGTTCGACCGGGCGATCGGCCTGGTGCCGGATCTCGAGCCTCGTCAGCTCGAGCGCGCCCTGAACCTTCTGGCGGAGGTGCCGGACGACACGCTTTTGCGACTCGTCCGCCTCCTGACTGCCCTTCCGAATGAGGACGTGCTGCCGCTGATCAACAGCGTCAGCCGGCTTTCGCCCGATGGCGCGCGGCGCGCGACGAAGCTGATGTCCGGGGTGCTGCGAACCGTCGGGCGCTGATCGCCGGGAAAGCAACGGCCCCGGGGTTCCGGGGCCGTCTTCGTGCCTGGACCACTCCCGCGTCAGCCGTCGCTGTGCTCCGACCAGCTGAGCTTGCCCATCGCGCCGTTGGCATCGATCGAATTTGCGCCGATCGTCACGCCACCCGCCGCCTGGCGGTAGGTCGAGCGGTACGCGGAGTGTCCATTGAATTCGCTCGGAATATGGAACGAGCCGCGATCTGACGTCTTGACCAGAGGGCTCGTGCTGGAGAGGTCAATGGCGATCGCGACCCCTTCGGTCGTTGTGAAGTCCTTCGTGCCTGCGCACTCATCGAAGCTTCCGACCGACAGGTCGAGCGTCGCGTCTGCAGCTGCGGTCGAGTAGGACTTCGAGACATCGAGCCTGGCTGGCCCGCTGGCGTAGACGAACGAGGCCACGAGGCCGAAGACATCGTCTGACGGGTCGTTTGGCGTGCCGCCATCAGAGCACATGACCCAGCTGTCGGTTTCCTGGCTGAAGTCCAGGTACGCCTGCGATTCGCCCTGCGCGCGATAGGCAGTGGCATAGCCGTAGGTGCTGGCTCCTGAGGCCTCGTCGAACGACGACCAATCGGCTTCGGCCAGGGTCACCGAGCCGCTCGAGTTGTAGACGGTCTGACCGGCCGCGGCAGGCGCCGCGAGGACAATCAGCAGCACTCCGACAAGAGGAACGACCATGAACCTGCGCATCTCCATCCCCTTTTGCGGGACGTTCGTCGGCGAGGACCTTCGCGCCATCCGAACGCAACCGATGACGTCGAGTTCGCGCAGCTGTTGCGCCTCGGTCCTGTCGGGTGGATGACACCCCGACGGCGACGCGCGCGGTCGAGGCGCGGCGTCGAAAAGGGTTTCGGGCATCGAGGCTTCAGGACCGGCCGATGGCCCCTTGAGGGGGCTCGCAGGACGCGTGCGATAATCCAACGGCCTTCTGCCAGCCCACTCCACTCGAACGGGCAGACGACCCGCGGCAAGTCGAGACCGGCCGGACGGCATTCGACCAGAGGAATCCAGCACGACCATGACCACGGAAACATCGACCTGGGCGACCAAGAAGGGCCTCGCCCAGATGCTCAAGGGCGGCGTCATCATGGACGTCGTCACGCCTGAGCAGGCGAAGATCGCGGAAGAAGCCGGAGCAGTTGCCGTGATGGCGCTCGAGCGCGTCCCGGCAGACATACGCGCGGCGGGCGGCGTCGCTCGTATGAGCGACCCGACCATGATCGAGGGGATCATGAGCGCGGTCACGATCCCGGTCATGGCCAAGGCCCGCATCGGGCACTTCGTCGAAGCCCAGGTCCTCGAGGCGCTCGGGGTCGACTACGTCGACGAGTCCGAGGTTCTCACCCCGGCCGACGAGGCCAACCACATCGACAAGCACCAGTTCAAGGTCCCCTTCGTCTGCGGAGCGCGTGACCTCGGCGAGGCACTCCGCCGGATCAGCGAGGGCGCCGCGATGATCCGCACCAAAGGCGAGGCGGGCACCGGCAACATCGTCGAGGCGGTGCGCCATATCCGGGCCGTTCATTCCGGGATCCGGAGGCTCGTCGGCATGCGTGAGGACGAGCTGTTCGTCGCGGCCAAGGAGCTGCAGGCTCCGCTCGAGCTCGTTCGAGGCGTCGCCCGCGACGGCAAGCTACCTGTGGTCAACTTCGTCGCCGGCGGGATCGCGACGCCGGCCGACGCCGCGTTGGCCATGCAGCTCGGCGCGGAAGGCGTGTTCGTCGGCTCCGGGATCTTCAAGAGCGAGGATCCGGCTCGGACGGCGAACGCCATCGTGCAGGCCACCACACACTTCGACGACCCACAGGTCATCGCCGAGGTCAGCAAGGGCCTGGGCGCCCCGATGCGCGGCATCGCCCTTGAAGCGATCCCCGAAGCGGAGCGACTGGCCGTTCGCGGTTGGTAGTGCGGTCGCCGCAGCCGGGCGGACAACGAGAATGAAGATCGGTGTCCTGTCCTCCTCGAGCGGATGGCGTCGCGGCGCTCCGCCTCCGGCCCCGGACAGCATTTGCCGTCCGGATGCTCAGGGTGGCCGCTCATGAAGATCGGCGTTCTTGCCGTTCAAGGCGACTTCCGGGAGCACCTCGATACCCTTGGCGCCATCGGCGTCGAGGGAGTGGAGGTACGGCGTCCCGAGCAGCTCTCGGACGTCAGCGGGCTGATCCTGCCCGGCGGCGAAAGCACGGCCATCCGACGGTTGATCGAGCGCTGGGGCCTGCGCGAGCCGATCCTCGCCCTGGCACGACGCGGGGCCCCGCTGTTTGGGACGTGCGCCGGGATGATCGTCCTCTCGCGCGAGATCGAAGGCGATGAGGCTCCTGTGCTGCCGCTCCTGGACATCAGCGTCGCGCGCAACGCGTTCGGTCGCCAGCTCGACTCCTTCGAGGCCGACCTGCAGGTTCCGGTCCTCGGCGACCAGCCGGTTCACGGCGTGTTCATCCGCGCGCCGGTTGTCGAGCGGACCGGGCCTGACGTCGACGTCCTGGCGCGCCTCGACGACGGCCGAATCGTCGCGGTCCGGGAGAAGAACATCCTGGCGACGGCGTTCCATCCGGAACTCGCGGGCGAGACCCGCTTTCACCGCCTGGTTGCGGCCATGGCGTCCGAGCACGACGACCCCGGTGAAGGCGCCGGCCGCCGGCCTCACCCCACCCGCCGCGCGAATGCCGCCAATGGCTGATCGCGGCGACGGCTCAGGTGACCGGCGCGGCGGGCGCACTGCGAAGGTCCGCGCGGCGCGCCTGACCGACCTCGCGGCGCTCGGCGAGCTGTCGCGGCTGTGTCAGACCGAGGGCGTCGATGCGCGATCGCTTGGGCTGCCGATCAGCGGGCCCCCGATCGGGATGTTCAGCCTGTTCCGCCTGCCGCTGGGAGCCTTCAGGCCGCACGACCTGTTGTACGTCTACGAGGAGGCGGGACGGCTCTCGGGCCTGCTGCGCGTGGAGCGCGACAGCTTCCGCGACGAGTGGACGATCGTGGAGCTCGATGGGATCGGTGCATCCGACGCCGGCGACATCCGCTACAAGCTCGTCCAGCACCTCGTCCGTGACGGCAGCCGGCGCGGGGCGGTCCGCTTCCACGTGGCATGCGCCGACACGGCGGGCAACGTCGAGCTCTTCATGCAGGCCGGCTTCGCCCGCTATGGAGACGAGATCCTGCTCTTCCGGCCGCCTGACGAGCCGCTGCCTGAGCCGTGGACTGACAGCGCGGCCCGCGCCGCGGACATCCGACCTGCCAGCCCGATCGATGCAGTGGCGCTCAGCAGGCTGTACGCGGCCGCGACACCGCACCCCGTTCAGCGACTGGAGGCGCTCCGGATGGGCGACTGGGAGCGGCAGGGAACGAACTGGCGAGTACCCCGCAGCAGCCTGGCGCCGATCCTTCGCTTCGCCGATGTCGAGGCATTCGTCCAGGAGGCCTCCGACGGCGGGGCCGATGGCACCCAGCTTGACGGCTTCGTCCAGGTCGGCGTCGCCAAGGAGGATCAGCCGCATTACCTCAAGGTCCTTGCCCGTCCAGGCGTCCCTGCCGATCCCCTGGTCCAGTTCGGGCTGGGGGTGATTGCGGCCAGGATGGGCCGCGAAAACGGCCACACCCACGATCACGGCGTGATCTCACCGGTCAGGACGTACGAGCATCCGATCGACCGCGCGTTGGAAGACTCGAGCTTCCAGTCGATTGCGACGGTGACGCTGCTGATGAAGGAAACTCTGGTGCGGGTAGCGGAGCCCGCCCTCGTGCCAGCCGGCGTTCGTTAGGAAGTGACGATGGAACCCAGCGAAGCTCCACGCCCCGAGGAGACGGTCGCCAGACCGGACCCGCGGCGTGAGTCGATCGATGACCTCGACGTGCTGTTGGAGGCCCTGCCACCGGAGATCGTCGATGCCGTTCACGCGCTGCCCCACAAGGAAGCCCTGATCGAGGTCGTCCTCGACCTCGGCCGGCGACCGGAGGCGCGCTTTCCGAACAGCGAGGTGACCCTCCTCGACCGCGAGATCGACGAGAGCGACATCGCGTACGTGGTCGAGCACATCGGGACCTTTGGCGACGACAACCGCGCCGGCATCGAGCGCACGCTCCACCGCATCAGCGCGATTCGCAACCGGAGCGGCAAGATCGTCGGCCTGACCTGCCGCATCGGGCGCGCGGTCTACGGCACGATCGAGATCATCGAGGACTTCGTCGAGACAGGTACCTCGATCCTGATCATGGGCCGGCCGGGCATCGGCAAGACCACGATGCTGCGGGAGGCCGCGCGGGTGCTCGCCGACGACTTCAACATGCGCGTCGTCGTCGTCGACACGTCGAACGAGATCGCGGGCGACGGCGACATTCCCCATCCGGCGATCGGCAAGGCTCGCCGGATGCAGGTCCGCACCCCCTCGATGCAGCACGAGGTGATGATCGAGGCCGTCGAGAACCACATGCCGCAGGTCATCGTCATCGACGAGATCGGCACGGAGCTCGAGGCCCAGGCCGCGCGCACGATCGCCGAGCGCGGCGTCCAGCTGATCGGGACCGCGCATGGCAATACGCTCGACAACCTGATGCTCAACCCGACGCTGTCCGACCTGATCGGTGGCATCCAGAGCGTCACGCTGGGCGACGAGGAGGCCCGCCGCCGGCGGTCGCAGAAGAGCGTCCTCGAGCGCAAGGCCCCGCCGACGTTCGACGTCGTGATCGAGATCCAGGATCGTGATCGGGTGATGGTCCACCCCGACGTCGCCGAGACCGTCGATGCGATGCTGCGCGGCGATCCAGTGGCGCCCGAGCTGCGGTGGCGCGACGAGGAAGGCGTCCACCGATCGCAGGCGCGCCCGCGCCCGTCGCCCCGCGAGCAGCTCGGCTCCGAGCGCTTCGCCGGCCTCGTCGGCTCGGGGCAGCCGTGGCGAATGGAGCCCGGCTGGCGTGGCCAGAGCACGTACCGCGGTGGGTTCGGGGATGCCGGCTCGGGCACCGGACCCGGCTTCCGATCCGGCTACCGGCCCGGGGCCTCGGGTGGCTGGCGACAGACGCGCTCGTCATCCTCGCGCGAGTCGACGCGCGAGACGGCCCGGGCCTCCGGTGGAGGCTCGTCGGGGGCCGATTCGAGCCGAGCGACCATGCCCGGCGAGCGATTCGCCAACCCGCCTCGAACTCGCGCCGGCGACGCGGGCCCGGCCGGCGGAGGACGCACGCCGGACGAGCCGTTCGTGGCGGGCGACATCGCCGACCGTGGGCCACTCGAGCGCGGGCCGGGCGCGAACGCTCCCGTGGCCGAGCCTCGAGCGCGGGACGCGCGAGAGATCGAGCGTCAGCGGGCCTGGCGCGACCAGGCCTCTCGTGCCCTCACCGCGTTGAAGGCCGAGGAGGGCACCGGTCCCGTCAATGCGGAGGATCTGGAGGCCGACGACGAAGCCCTCGCCGATCGCGCACTCGCCCATGCCGAGGACGCGGATGGCGAGGCGTTGCGGATCGAGGAAGGAGCGGGCCTGCCGACGCTGCGAGTGCTGCCGGTCGGGATCAGCCGGAAGCGGCTCGAACAATCCGTTCGGGAGCTGCAGTTGCCGGTGATCATCGCCCGCGAAGTGGACGAGGCGGACGTTGTCATGACGCTCAAGAACGAGTACCGCCAGAAGACGCCGATGCTGCGCGAGGCCGAAGAGCGCGCGATGCCGATCTACGTCCTCAAGTCGAACACGGTCATCCAGATGCAGGCCAGTCTCACCTCGATCTTCGCCCTCGAGGTGGATCCCCGCGAGGCGGCGATGCGGGAGACTGAGGAGGCGATCGGTCTGGTCATCAAGCGGGCGGAGCCCATCGAGCTGTCGCCCCAGAACGCCTATATCCGCAGGTTGCAGCACCAGATGGCTGAGCGCGCCAACCTCGTCTCACGCTCACGTGGCCGCGAGCCCTATCGTCGCGTGCGCCTCTATCCGGATCCGGCGAAGAGCGCCTGGCGCTGAGAGTCGCCACCCAGCCAGATCCGTTCGCCGGCGAACAGGCCGGCCTCACGGTCCCAGGGGAAGTAGATCAGGACCTCGATCCGAACGGGTGGCCCCGAGGCGGGCATCCCGGCCCACGGTCCGAGATTCGTGGCAGTGAGGGTCGCGACCTCGAACACGCCCTGGGGGCCGATCACGATGGCCTTCAGCGCGAAGGCGTTGTCCGGGAACGCCTCGAACAACTCGCGATAGAACGTGCGGGCCCCCCGGTGTCCGGTCCATCGCTGGGCAGTTGGGACGATCTCGTAGACACAGTCCGGTGCCAGGGTGGCGACAAGTCCATCGATGTCGCGCCGATCCTCGGCGAGTGAGTGCCGAATCCAGAGCCGCCGGATTCGACGGTATTGCTCGGGCGTCAGCTCCCAGCGGAGGCGTTCGCGGACGCTCGGACCGCCCACGGGTCAGGCGACCCGCCGCGACGTCAGACCGGTTGCGCGGCCGCGAGCGCGCCGTCTCCGAGGCTCGCCGCACGCTCCTCGAGCCGGCCCTGCATCGTGCTGACGACGCGGACCGCGAGGACCGCGGCAATGACGGACAGGACCACGCCGAAGCCGTTCAGGATCAGCTCGATGCGCAGGCGGTCATGCTCGGAGCCGGAGGTTATGAACAGCAAGATTCCGATCGCACGCTGGAGGATTGCCGTGCCGAGCCGCGGGACCTGCAGCACCGCTCCGACGAAAAGCGCGATCCACCACAGGCTGACGAGGCCTGTGCCAGGTCCGTTCGGGCCGGGGATCCGTTCGAACAGCTCGCGGACCATTCCCGCCGGACGAATGAGGTTGACGCCCGGGATCAGGCACAGGAAGAACGCCCAGGCCGGGGTCAGCGAGGGCCAGCCACCTCCGAGCGCGGGAACGTTCTCGACCGCGCGGGCGAGCCACGCCGCCCACACGACAATGGCCGCTCCCACGAGGCCGACCTGCAGGAGCCGGCTCAGCGCGATCGGCACATTGGTGCTGTTCGGATCGATCGTGATCGCGCCCGTCAGGATGCCCAGCGGCGAGGCGTTGAAGTCGGTGAGCTGGGCGGATGGGACGGCCGGCGAGGGTTCGGGGGTTGGCGGGACTTCGATGGGGTCGCCGAATTCGTCGTAGACGGGTGGGGGCGTCACACGCTGGACCTCCGGGGCCGACAGCGTCGCCCGCGCCGCGAGCGCGGCGAGGCCGAAGTGGATCATCGTGGCGGCTGTGGCGGCGACGATGAGGGCCATCGCAGCATTCGCGTACGGCCGGGCGGTCCGGTACGGCGGGGCGCCCTTGACCGCGATCGGCGTCCCGGGCGGGGGCGGCTGGCTGGTCTGCGGCGTGATCGGTTTTGGTTCGCGCACGCCCTCGATCGCCTCCGCCGCGAAGCGCGGCGTTCGGCAGCGGTAGCAACGATCCGCGCGCTTGCCGTTCAGCGACAGGCACTCGGTGCACAGCCACTCGATTGGCTCGCCGGCCATGGTCAGTGTTCCGTAGCGCCCGTGAACGTGAAGGAGTCGACGCGCAGGGCGGGCACCACGACACCGCCCAGGAAGCCGCGCAGGCACTTGCGCTCGCGGCTGACGCCGCTGACCCCCTCCAGCGCCTTCAGGTAGCTCTGCGTGAAGCGCAGGTTCCTGACCGGCCCGACGATCCGGCCGCCTTCCACGAGGAAGGTGCCGTCGCGCGTCATGCCGGTGATGATCACGAGCTTGGGATGGACCGGGTTGGTGTAGTGGAAGCGCGTGACGAGGAGCCCACGCTCGATCCCGCCGATCAGCTCGTCGCGGGAAACGGAGCCCGCGGCCATGAGCATGTTCAGAGGAAACGGTCCGTACGGGTTGGGGGCAGGGAGGCCGTGCCCGGTCGACGTCCGGTGGTCGCGGGCTCCGGTCTGCGTGTCGTACACCACGCCCTGGCAGACACCGCGGTCGAGCAGCGAGACACGCTGCTTGGCGACCCCCTCGTAATCGAACGCCATCGGAAGGCCGTCCGGATCCGAGCCATCGTCCCAGATGGTGACGAGGTCGCTCCCCACCTTGCGACCGATTTCGACGAACGAGCGCTCCTCCTGGACGGCGAGCGCACTGAAGCCGAGGTAGCCGAGCATGTCGAGCAGATCGACGACGGCGTACTCCTCCAGGACGACCGCGTAGTCGCCGGGCTCGATCGCGCGGGCGTTTGCGGTCGAGCGCGCCTTTTCGGCGGCCTCTCGACCGAGCTTGATCGCGTCGATCAGCGTTGCGTCGATCGCCGCCTGCTCCGCGTACCCGGTTCCGCCATCCGGGCCCATGGACACCGTGATGAGCTGAGAGGAGGTGCGTTCCTGCGCGGCGCGAACCCCTCGCGAGTTGGCCACCGCGAGCGATTCGGTCGATGTTGCGAACGAACCGTATGCGGTGACGCCGGCCTCGTCGGCAGCGGCGATGACGTCCCGGGCCGCCTCCGCTCGCATCTCGGGCGTCGCGGCCGCGGTGGCGTCCGAGAAACCTGCCGGAACGTCGGTGATCGGCGTTGGCGCCGGCAGGCCCGCCCAGTCGGGCAGCTCCTCCACGTTGCGGGCGATCGCCGCTGCCTGTTCCGCAAGGCGCCGCAGGCCCTCGTCGTCGAGCCGACCGCTCGAGGCCACTCCGATCCGCTTGCCCGACACGAACCGCAGGTTGACCTGCGCGTTCGTCTCGGCGACGTTCTGGTGGATCTCGCTATTGGCGAAGCGCGTCAGCTGGGTGTCGTCGCCGCTGACGAGCACCTCGGCCTCCGACGCACCTTCGGCTTTGGCGTGCGCGAGAACCTTCTCGGCCAGAGGCAGCCACTCCGCCCCGCGGCGGGCTACCACTTGCCCACCCCGATCTGGACGTTCCGGAAGCGCGCTCCCGGCACGGCGTGGCCCACGTGGCCGACCTGGCCCGGCTCGCCCTTGCCGCAGTTGGGAGTACCCAGCATCACGTAGCTGCGCTCGTCACCGACCGCGTCGCACGACCGCCAGAACTCGTAGGTGATGCCCGTGTAGGTCGGGTTCTTGAACAGCCTGCCTTTCCTGCCGCCCTTGACCTCGTAGGCGACTTCGGTCGCAAACTGGAAATTGAGCCGGCGGTCGTCGATCGACCAGCTGCGGTTGGAGGCCAGGTACAGGCCGTCGTCCGTGTCCTCGACGATCTCGGCCAGGCTCATGCCAGGTCGCGGCAGCAGGTTGATGTTGGTCATCCGGATGAGCGGGATCCGGTTCCAGCCGTCGGCTCGCATCGCGCCGCCGCTCCTGCGCTCGATGCGCGGCGCCGTCTCGCGACTGCTGAGGTAGCCGACGAAGATTCCATCCTGGACGAGCGGCACGGCCTGGCCAGCCACACCCTCGTCGTCCCAGCCGAACGTGCCCATGCCGCCGGGCGCCGTCGCGTCCGCGACGATCGTCACGAGGTCCGAGCCGTAGCGGAAGTGGCTTTCCAGCTTGTCCGTTGTCAGGAAGCTCGTGCCCGCGTAGCTGGCCTCCGTGCCGAACACGCGATCGAGCTCCGTCGGATGGCCGCAGGACTCGTGGATCTGGAGATAGAGCTGTGAGGGGTCCAGGATGATCGTGGCCTTGCCGGAGGGGCATTGTGGCGCCGAGAGAAGCGCGACAGCTTCCTCGGCGTAGCTTCCAGCGTGCCCGGCGAGGTCGAGGCCCCGCACGAACTCGTAGCCGGCTGCCTGCCACCCGCCGCCGGCGTCGGGGTAGCTCCTGCGCTGGTGCTCGTCGCCCTCGACTGCGTTCGCCTCCACGCCGGCGCCGACGTGCGTGATCGTCTGCTCTGTGTAGCTGCCGTCGGACGCGGCGAAGACCTTGTGCTCGCGCTGCGCCGCGTAGCTGGTCTCGGTGAAGGTGATGCCCTTGACACGTAGGGCGGCGGCGTCGGCGGCGGTCAACTCGTCGATCTTCGTCTCGAGCGAGACCGCGAAGGGGTCCTCGACGATCGGCGTTTCGTATGTCCCGTGGGCGGGTGGCCGGTCG
>DASXSA010000174.1:0-1770 GCA_036506235.1 Candidatus Limnocylindrales bacterium
GTCGGCCGGCACGCCGGCGTTCGCGGCGGTGGTGACGGCGACGAACACGGCGCCGAGGCCGAGCGACATGACCACCAGGCCGGGCAGCAGGTCGGCGACGTAGGAACCGTCGACCGGGATGCGCGAAAGGTGGTAGACGCCTGCGGCGGCGATCAGCGAGCCGGCGACGATCAGGGGTCGCGTTCCCACGCGGGAGAGGAGCTGGGAGGAGATGCCCGCGGAGATGCCCACGCCGACGGTGACCGGGAGGTAGGCGATGCCGGTCTGAATCGGCGAGTAGCCGAGGACGTTCTGCATGTAGAGGGTGAGGAAGAAGAACATCGCGAGGAAGCCCGCGAACGCGATCAACTGGGTGACGTCGGCGGCGGCGAGCCCCCTGGTGCGGAAGATCGACAGCGGCAGGAGCGGGTTCTTGCCGCGCTGCTCGTTGATCACGAACGCGGTCAGCAGCGCGAACGCCCCGGCGAGCTCGGCGACGGTACGCGTCGAGCCCCAACCCTGATCGGGTGCCTCCACCAGGGTGAACACCAGGAGAAGCATCCCAACGGTGCCCAGGACGGCTCCGCGAACGTCGAAGCTTGCGAGCGGCGCGCGGCGTCGGTCGTCGCTCAGCAGCAAAAAGATCCCGCCGAGCACCAGCACGGCGGCGACCGGGTTGACGAACATCACCCAGCGCCAGCCGGGGCCGTCGGTCAGCACGCCGCCCAGGAGCACCCCCGCAGCGGAGGCGAGGCCGCCCATTCCGCCCCAGATTCCGAGCGCCTTGTTGCGGTCCGCGCCCTCCTTGAACGTCGTGGTCAGGATCGAAAGCGCTGCCGGGAGCATCATCGCCGCACCGATGCCCTGCGCGAGGCGGGCGCCAACCAGGACCTCGGAGCTGCCCGCGAACCCGCCGATCAGCGACGAGACGCCGATCAGCACCGTGCCGGCGATGAGGATGCGCCGGCGGCCGAGCAGGTCGGCCGCGCGACCACCGAGCAGCATGAATCCGCCGTAGGTGAGCAGGTACGCGCTCGGGACCCACTGCAGGGCCTGCTCGGAGAAGCCCAGGTCGTGGCGGATCGAGGGAAGGGCGATGTTGACGATCGACGCGTCGACAAAGTCGAGGAAGGCGACGGAGGCCAGCAACGCGAGGATGAGCTTGCCGCGACGAGTCGCGAGGACGGATTGTTGTGGGGCTGCTGATGCCATCTGGGACCTCCGGTCTGCGGCGGATAATTTGCTTTGTGTATAATTTGTAGCACAAATTATTGCTGCAGCACATGAAAGGTGCAAAGATCACACAAATGGCAACCCCCACCACAACCACCACAGATGCGGACCTCGCCGAATTCGCCGGTCAGCTCTTCTTCCGGCTCTGGCGCGCGTCGCACACCCGCATCGCCGAGGGGCTAGAGTCGATCGGCCTGACGCCGCCCCTTTTCGGCGTCATGAACTTCGTGGGGGCCCGCGAGGGAGCGATCCAGCAGGAGATCGGCAGGGCGATGGGCATCGACCCCAGCACGATGGTCTCGCTGATCGACGAACTGGAGAGCGAGGGATTGGCGGAGCGCCGGCCCTCTCCCACCGACCGCCGGGCCCGCGAGGTCGTCCTCACCGCCAAGGGCCGCCGGCTCCGAGAACGTGGCCGGCGAATGGCTAATCAGGTGGACGACGAGGTGCTGCGCGGGCTCACCGCTGCCGAACGTCGCCAGCTGGAGAGGCTGCTTCGGCGGGCTCTCGACTCAGCGCCGGCGCAGTCGCTGTGGCGCGCTGAGGAAGAGGACTAGG
>DASXSA010000175.1:0-10982 GCA_036506235.1 Candidatus Limnocylindrales bacterium
TCGGCGTCCGTAATAACCCGGGTGACCCCTTCGATCGGGGCCCGGGCAGCGCCGGCCCGCTCGACCAGCAGTTCGAGGGCCCTCGACACGCGGCCCGCTTCGGCGAGGAGCGCCGCACGCCGCGCAGCCACCCGCCGACCGGTTGGATCACCTTTGTCTTTCGGTGGAGTCTCGGCCGCTGATGACCCTCCGGGTTGGCCTTTCCTCGCCTTGGAAACCGAGCAACTAACAGGCGACGATTCGGTCAACTGCTCGTGCACAGTAGCACGCCGTACTCGCGGCGACGCTTAAAAGGCACCTGCTCTGCCGTTGAGCTACCGGCCCTCCGGCCGAGTCTACCCGCTCCAGCCTGCGCCTATCCGCGCTCATAGACCTCGGGATTGACGGGGGTTGGCAGCCGCTCACCGCGAACCCCGGCGAGCAGGTTCGCGGCCGCCATCGCGGCCATCCTGCCGCGGGTCGCGCGCGATGCCGACGCGATATGGGGGACGACGAGGCAGTTCTCGAGCGTCAGCAGCGGATGCGAGGCCGGCGGCGGCTCCGGTTCCGTTACGTCGAGGGCGGCCGCGAAGATGACGCCGTCGCGGAGCGCCTCGAACAGGGCGTCGTGGTCGACGACCGGGCCTCGCGACGTGTTGACCAGCACCCCGGTCGGCTTCATCTGACGGAGCCGTTCGGCGTTCATGAGGTGCTCGGTGTCCGGGGTCAGGTTGACGTGCAGGGAGACGAAATCCGAGCGTGCCAGCAGCTCATCAAGGGGAACGAACGTCGCGCTGAGCGCCTCCTCGACCTCGGGGGGCAGGCGATTGACGTCGTGGTAGAGGATCTGCATCCCGAAGCCCGACGCACGGCGCGCCAGTGCCTGACCGATCCGCCCGAAGCCGACGATGCCAAGCGTTGAGCCATGGACGTCGTGTCCGAGCAGGAGCATGGGGCCCCACGTCTTCCAGCGACCCTGCCGTACGTAGCGGTCGCCTTCCGCCACGCGACGGCCGGCTGCCATCAGCAGTGCGAACGCGAGGTCCGCGGTGGTGTCGGTCAGGACGCCGGGGGTGTTCCCCACGGGCACCTTCCTGCGCGTGGCCTCCGGGATGTCGATGTTGTCGAAGCCCACGGCGTAGTTGCTCACGACCTTGAGCTGAGGACCGGCAGCGTCGAAGAACTCCGCGTCCACGCGGTCGGTCAGGAGGGTCAGCACACCGTCGCAGCCCGCGATCGAGCGCAGGAGGACGTCACGCGGAGGCGGCAGCTCATCGGGCCAGATCTCGGCCTCGCAGGCCTGGCTGACGGGCTGGAGGCCATCGTCGGGGATTCGCCGGGCGACGAAGACGCGCGGTCGGTCCCCCATCAGCGCGCGGATACGGGCGGAGCTGGCGTTTCCGAGGCCCTCGCGTCCGGCCTCAGGCGTTCGGCGAGGGCTCGGATACGCTCGAGAGCCGTGGCAAGGTTGGCCTGCGAGTTGGCGTAGCTGATTCGAAGGTGGTCGCGTCCGACCTGTCCGAACGCCGTTCCGGCCAACACGGACACGCCGGCCTGCTGGAGCAGGCGGTCTGCCAGCTGCGCGCCCGACAGGCCCGTCCCGGATACGTCCGGGAAGACGTAGAACGCACCGGAGGGCTGCAGGCAGCGGAAGCCGGGGATCGCATTGAGCCCGCGGACGATGAGGTCCCGGCGGGCACGGAATTCCGCGACCATCGCGTCGACCTCGTCCTGCGGCCCGGTCAACGCCTCGACAGCCGCGACCTGGGAATGCGCGCTCGTGCCGCTCACCGAGTTGATGATCAGGCGGGTAAATGGCGCAACGAGGGGCTCGGGCACGATCCCGTAGCCCAGCCGCCAGCCCGTCATCGCATAGGTCTTGGAGAAGCCGTCGAGGACGATCGTCCGTTCGGCCATGCCGGGCAGTGAGGCGATCGAGACGTGCTCGCCCTCGTAGACGATCCGGCCGTAGATCTCGTCGGCCAGGACGATCAGGTCGCGCTCCCGGGCAACGTCGGCGATTCGCTCGAGGTCGTCGCGGCTGAGGACCCCGCCCGTGGGGTTGGCGGGCGAGTTGAAGACCACCAGGCGTGTCCGTGGGGTGACGAGGGACGCCAGCTCATCCGGGTCGAGCCGGAAGCCGTTTTCCTGGCGGATGGGCAGGGGCACAGCCGTGGCGCCGACATAGCGGGTCATCGATTCGTAGATCGGAAAGCCGGGGTCCGGGTAGATCACCTCGTCGCCGGCGTCCGCGAGTACCAGCAGAGCGAAGAACATGATCGGCTTGGCGCCCGGCGTCACGATGACCCGCTCGGCGTCGACGGGGAAGCGCTTCCGCGCCGAGGCGTCGGCTGCGATCGCATCGCGGAGCTGCGGCAGGCCGGGCGCGGGCGGGTAGTGCGTCCAGCCCTCGTCGAGCGCGCGTTTTGCGGCTTGCCGGATGTTCGCCGGTGTGTCGAAATCGGGCTCGCCGATCTCCAGGTGAATCACGTCCCGACCGGTCGCCTCGAGCGCCCGGGCGCGGGCAGCCGCCTCGAAGGCGGTCTCGGTGCCGATGCGCTCCATGCGGGCAGCAAGTCGCATGGCGGGCATCCTAGTCCCTCGCCGGGTTGGCCGCCCCGAGCTCGCCGCGACGCCCGCGTAAAATCGACGGGTGACCCGGTTCTACGACATCGACGCCGCGAACGAGACCCTGCCCGAGGCACGGGAGATCCTGACCGTGCTCGCGGAGCATCGCCTCGAGCTGATCCGCCTCCGCGACCGCCTCCTGGAGCTGCAGAACGACGACGACGCGGGCGCGGGTGGCGAAGCGCTCGGCCGGCGGGACGTCGCCGTCGCGGACGAGAAGCGGCTTCGGCTGCGCATGCAGGGCATCATCGACCAGATGCAGGCCTCGGTCGCCCGCCTCGAAGAGCTGTCGATCACCTTGCGCGACATCCAGACTGGACTCATCGACTTCCCGGCGCTGGTGGCCGGCCGACAGATCTGCCTCTGTTGGCGGCTGGGCGAGGACCAGATCGAGTGGTGGCACGAGCTGAGCGAGGGGTTCGGCGGGCGGCGCCGGCTGAGCGAGCTCGAGTGACGACGGCACGCGTCGCGAACGACCGGCCCGGCGAGGGCGCTACCCGGACCGGGGCGGGCGCCGGCCCAGCCACAGCGAGGCCCGCTACCGTCCTGCAGGGCGGTCGCGCCAAGGCCTTTCGGCCGAAGTCCGAAGCGGAGCGTGCGCGAGCGTTCGACGCCGGCCTGGCTGCGTACCGCAACGGCGACTTCTTCGAGGCCCACGAGCTGCTCGAACCGGCCTGGATGGGCACCGATGATCCGGTCGAGCGCGACCTGTACCAGGGCCTGATCAAGCTTGCGGCAGCCTATGTCCACGGTGTCCGGGGAAACCCGGCGGGCATCGCCAAGAACCTGGTCGGTGCCCGGGCGAGGCTTGCTGCCGTGGTCGAGGCTGGGGAGCTTCCGGCGAGCCTGCCTCCGGCAGCTCGGCGCCTCGATGTACGAAGCCTCGTGACGGCGGTCGATGCCCGCCTCGCCGAGCTGGCCGCGCTTGATCGCGACCCCTCTCACGGCGGGTCGGGGCCGCCCGTTCTATGAGCGGCCCTCCGACCAGCCTTCCGTCGATCGATGTGCAGGAGGCCGAGGCACGACGGTCGTCCGGCAGCGACAGCCTGCCGCCGCTCATCGTGGACGTCCGCGAGCGTGACGAGTTCGAGGAGGTCCGCGTGCCGGGCGTGGCGCTGATGCCCATGTCGGAGTTCGCGAACCGGTTTGCGGAGCTGCCCAGAGACCGACCACTGCTGGTGATGTGCGCGGCGGGCAGTCGCTCGCTGGCCGCCACGGGACACCTGATCCGGAACGGCTACGACGCGGTGAACGTCACCGGCGGGATCATCGCCTGGCAGAAGGCGGGGCTGCCGGTCCGCCGCGGCCGCCCGGACCCGGATGAAGGAGCCCTGCCGAGCTCCTAGGCTGCGAAGCTGACCGCCCTCAGGCCTCCCGCCGCCGACGCTCGCGGAGCCGGTAGAGGAACGCCCGAACCTGCGCCTTGTGGGCGAAGATGTAGCCGATGAGGATCAGGAGAATGAAGTTGCCGGTTCCCACACCCGCGGCCGCCAGGAGCCCGAGCTGCGGACCGATGTCACCCTCGATCTTGAGGCCGGGCACGGTCGCGCCCACGAGACCCAGCTGGAAGAACGGCGGCTTCGGCGCGAGGTTCGAGCGAAGCGTCCACTGCGCGACGCCCTCGGTGGTCTGACCGCCGACGAGGAAGACATAGCTGCCGCTGATCGCCGCGGTCGAGCCCGCCAGGCCCCCCGTCGGCAGATCGGACTGGGGCAGGTGCTTCCACTCCTTGATCATGCCGGTGCCCGAATCGGGCACCGTCCAGTACAGCTCACTGTGGGGCGTCGTCCCGTCCGTTCCGCCGACGAGATAGATAGCCTGGTTCGCCACAAAGCCGGCCGCGCTCGTTCGCGGCGCAGGTAGGGCGGGCAGGTTCGTGGCCCACGCCGTCACCTGGCTCGCCCCGCTTGGGTCCTTGCCGATCTGGGCGATCCAGACCGCGCTGGTCGGCGTCTTGCCGTCCGTGCCGCCGTACACGTACATGAAATCGCCCAACAGCACGGCGACCCCATCCGTCCGGGCGCCCGGCATCGGGCCGCCGCTGGGTGCCCAGGCGTGGAGGGCGCCCTTCGCGTCGACGGTCGACTTCCATACCGTGTTGACCGCGCCCGAGCCGTTGCCTCCGCCGACCAGGAGCAGCCCGTCGGCGGCCGGCACCAGAACTGCACCGTCGCGTGCCTCGGGCAGCTTGAGGTCCAGTTTCGGGTCGTTCGCGCCGCTGGTATCTGCGACGGCCTTCCAGGTCCCGAGCTGGCCCGTCGAGGCATCCGGCGTGAGGACCCACGTCGTCGTCGCCGGCTTCCCGGAGGCGTCATCGCCGCCCGCGACGTAGATCGAACCGTTGAAGAACGCCGCCGCGAACCGGGAACGGGGTTCCGGGAGATCTGGGCCGGCCTTCCATGGCGAGAAGTTGCCCTCGCCGAAGAGCTGGCTGACGAAGACCTTGTTGCTGGCGGTCTTGCCGTCTGTCCCGCCGATGTAGAGCAGGTTCGAGCCAGCCTGAACGGCGGCCCCGTTACGCCGCGGCTCCGGCAGGTTGAGCTGGGTCGGCGCCTTCTGCCAGGGCAGGATCCCGCCGGCCGGGGCCGGGCAGGGCAGTGACTCGTTCTCAGGTGGGCAGAAGTTGACGGGCGAGACCGCGTTGATCCCGAGGTCAATCGTCGGGTTGACCGTGAAGTAGTACGCGCGGTCGGGCAGGTAGCCGAGCAGGAACAGGATGACGATGAACCAGAAGAACGCCTTCAGGGATGCCCACGCCCAGCCATCCGGATCGAGCAGACCGAAGAGCGGGCGGCCGCGGCGCCGTGGGGGACCGATCGCCTCCGTCATTTGACGGTCAGGGTGCCCATCATCGACGTCGGGTGGACCGTGCAGACGAACGGATACGTACCCGCCGCCAGCGGCGGCACGCTGTACGTTCGCTCCCCGGGCCCAGCGAAGATCTCCCCCTTGAAGGCGTCCGAACCGTCGGGCTTCTTGATCTCGATGTTGTGCTGCGTGCCCGTGTCCTTGTTCGTGAAGTGGATCGCGAAGCCCTGGCCGGCCGGCGCGGTGAGGGATGTCTGGGTGAAAGCTACGTTCTCCGCCGTTTCCTCCAGCGTCGGTCCGCCGGCTGCTCCCGAGGCGGCTGCGCCTGAGGCGGCCGGAGATCCGGACGCCCCGGCTGATCCGCTCGGAGTCGCGCTCTTGAAGGCGTCCTGCCAGCAATCGGGGAAGGGGGTGGCATCGGGCGCCGGCTTGTAGTTCGGGTCGACCCAGCCGTGGAAGGTCCTGGGCTTGCCGGAGCTGTCGAGCACCGGCTCGTTCGTCGTCGGATCACGGGCCGTGAAGGTCTGCGCCTTCGACGCGCGGATGAAGGCGACGATGTCCTCGATCTGGATGTAGTTCAGGGGACCCGGCGGGTTGCCCTCGTTCGACCAGACCGGCATCAGGCTCTTCGCATTCCCGCACACCAGCCGCCCGCCTTCCCGGAGTACCGCCATGATGTACGCGGGGTTGAGGTGCTGGAACAGCTTGGACTGGTCGTTCAGCGGAGGACCGATGCCGCCCTCGCCATTGGCGCCGTGGCAGCGGGCACAGTTGGCCTCATACAGGTTGTAGCCGCGTTCGACGGCGGTCACCTGCTGGGCACTGGCCTCGGCGCTCAGCCGCGCCGTGCCGCCAATTCCGGGAATGCCCAGGTCGTAGAAGTAGTAGGCCGCGACGAACAGCGACACGACGAGCACGGCGAGCAGGCCGACCGACCGCGCGCTTGCCGACTGCCGGACCACGGCGGCCGCGCGCTCGGGCGTGAGCGCGAGCGCGTGAGCCGACGGGGGTGCCGTGAAGCGCTCCGCCGGCGCGGGGGTTACCTCGGGCCGGGGAACGGGCAGGCGCTGCTCGGGCTCGCCTCCGGGCTGGTCTGTCATCGGGCTCCTTGCTCGGGTGTCGGAGGGTGGACGGGACCGGGCGACACGACGGGCGGCACTAGATGCAGCCGGTGGGTGACTTCGGTGGAATGATCCCTGGCTGGCCGAGGGCGACGGGCAGCGGCCCCTTGGTGATCTTGCCGGTGTCCAGGGTCAGCACGCCACCTCCGTCGACCGTAGCGGAGAAGCGGTCCATGCTCCGAGGCGCCGGCCCGAATCGGGCGCCGTCGGCCTTGATCCCGAGGCGGTCGTAGCGCGACCCGTGACAGGGGCACTCGAACCAGAAGTTCTTCAGGCAGGGGTTAGGCCGGCAGCCCAGGTGCGGACAGCGCTGGTACAGGCCGCGGACGTTGAGCGGGTGACCGTCACCGGTCGTGTCGGTGCCCGGAATGAACTCCTGGCGCGACGGGTCGATGAGCACGACGAACGCCCGTGCCTCCGGGAAGTAGGCAGGAAATCCCTCGTTGATCGGCAGGTTGGTGTTCGCCAGCTTGATGTCGTTGTAGGTCCCGATCTTGACCTTCGAGCCGAAGCCACCGCTGAGGTTCGGCCACAGGAAGCCGACCGAGCCGAGAGTGACCTCGCCGAGCCACAGCAGGACGCCGGCTCCGAGCGAACGGCGAAGCATTTGCCGGCGGGACAGGCCCTGCACCTGCTCCTGGCGGAGGGCTTTGATGGCTTGGGGCGTGAGGGCTTTTGGCTGGTCGGCGGGTTCGAGGTGGTAGTTGCTCATCGATTCCTTGTCGTCAGGGTGAGTCGAGGTTCAGAGGTTGAAGTGCAGTCCCGGCGTGTCGAAGTAGGGCAGCACAAACGAGTAGCCGGGCCCGCGGAAGAAGATCCCGATGAACGTCACGACGAGGCCCATGCCCAGCAGGAACGTGAACAGCATGACTGCGGTCTTGCGGCGGGACGGGCGGTGCTCGTCGACGTTTTCGCGATCGATGTACGGCAGCAGGATGCCGCCCACGAAGATGAAGGTGGGTGTCAGCACGCCCGCGACCGTGGGATGGACGTAGGCCAGCAGCTCCTGCAGGCCGAGGAAGTACCACGGGGCCTTGGCCACCGCGGGCGTCACGTTGCCGTTCGCCAGCTCCTCGAGTGGAGCGTTCACGAACAGGCCCATGAGCAGGACGAAGATGCTCATCATGGCCCCGGCCAGGAACTCGATCGACAGCAGATGCGGCCAGGTCATGACGGTGTCGTCGGGCTCTTTCTGGACCCGGACGACCGCGTCCTGCTTGACGAGCGCGAGCAGCCGGTAGGGCCGTGCCGACATCGGGACACGCTGCTTGTCGATCTCGGTGCGCCGCGACGGATCGACCGGCGCGACGACTCGCCCCTCGCGCGTTTCCTTGGTGTCAGTCATTGCTCATAGCGGGCCGGAGATGCCTCCGTCCTTTCGTATTCGCCAGAAGTGCACGGCGAGGAAGATCGCTGCGACGAGTGGCAGCACCATGATGTGGAGCACGTAGAAGCGCAGCAGGGTGTTCTGGCCGACTTCGAGGCCACCGAGCAGGAGGATCTGCGACGGGGTGTTGAACAGCGGCACGTAGGTCGCGAAGTTCGTGCCGATCGTGATCGCCCAGTAGGCGATCTGGTCCCATGGCAGCAGGTAGCCGGTGAAGCTCAGCAGGACCGTGGTGAACAGCAGGATGATGCCGACGACCCAGTTGAACTCGCGGGGCGGCTTGTACGCCCCGTGGTAGAAGACCCGCATCATGTGCAGGAAGACGAAGAACACCATCAAATGCGCGGCCCAGCGATGGACGTTGCGGGTCAGCAGGCCGAACGGCTGCTGCGCCTGGATCTCCAGGATGTTCGTGTACGCCTGGGTCGTCGACGGGATGTAGAAGAACATCAGGTAGACGCCCGTCACGGTCAGCACTAGGAACAGGAAGAACGACAGGCCGCCGAGGCAGAACGTGTAAGCGAACCTGACTGCGTGTTGCCGGACCCTGACCGGGTGAATGTGCAGGAACACGTTGTTCATGACCGCGTAGGCGCGCGACCGCTCGTCCGAGGGGTACGGCTGACGGAACAGCGAGCGCCAGACGGGGCTCCGGCGGATGGCGGTGTCCACCCGCTCGAGGAAACTCACCGGAGGGCTCCTCCTGCCACGCCGGGCGTTCCGGCGAGTTGAGCGTCACGGTACGACTCCTTGTAGAGCCGACCGTCGGTCGAGATCTCCTGCAGCTCGAACCGCTCCATCGTAATGGCGTCGAACGGGCATCGCTTGACACACAGCGCGCAGCGGATGCAGCGCTCCTCGTCGAGGATCATGGCTGCCCCGTTCTCCCAGCCGTAGGACTCCTCGATCTCCGGCAGCAGGCCTTCGGTCTTGAGCTGGTTGACGTCGACCATGTGGATGACGCCTTCAGGGCAGACGTCGGCGCATGCGCCGCACAGCACGCACCGGAACGGGTCGAACCAGATGTTGAAGTTGCACATCAGGCAGCGAGTGGACTCGGCGACCGCGCCGGTCGCGTCGTAGCCGAGCTCCACCGGTGTGGTGAAATTCACTTCGGGGTCGGTGGACGGCATCCGGGCGGCGAGCGGGGCCATGGGGATGTGCTGGCGCGGCAGGACGTCGTACAGCTCGGGCATGTCGTGGCGCCACGAGCTCGTGATCTTTACATTGGCGGCGACGCTCACGTCGGTCCGGCCGGTGAGATAGCGATCGATCGCGTAGGCGCATTTCTTGCCGTGTCCGGCGGCCTCGATCAGCGTCGTGGGACCCGTCACGAAGTCGCCGCACGCGAAGACGCCGCGGACGTTGGTCGCATACGTGGCCGGGTCGACGCGAACTCGACCGCGTCCGATTTCGAAGTTGGCCTCCACCGGCAGGAACGTCAGGTCGGCAGCCTGGGAAACGGCGGGGATCACGGTGTCCGCCTTGATCACGAACTCCGAGCCTTCGATCGGCACCGGCGAGCGGCGACCGGAGGCATCCGGCTCTCCGAGGCGGTTGCGGATGAACTTCACGCCGCTGACGTGCCCGTCCTCGCCAAGCACCTCCACGGGGCTCGCCAGGAACTCCATCCGGACACCCTCGCGCTCGGTCTCGCCGAGCTCCTCCTCGTCGACGACGAGCTCGGAGCGCGTCCGCCGGTAGACGATGGCGACGTTGTCCGCTCCGTGCCGCAGGCTCGTGCGCGAACAGTCCATCGCCGTGTAACCGCCGCCGATCACGACCACGTCGTTGCCGACCGTCAGCGGCTGGCCCAGGTTGGCGATCTTCATGAAATCGACGCCGTACTGGACGCCCTCGAGGTCGTGGCCGGGAACGTCGAGGATCACCGGGTTCATGGCGCCCGCGGTGATCGCGATGCCATCGAAGTCGCGCTGCAGCTGTTCGAAGAGAATGTCGACGCCGATCGTGGTGTTGTAGACGAAGCGCACGCCGAGGCGTTCGATCAGCCGAACGTCCATCTCGATTGCCTCCCGGGGCAGACGAAACGCCGGGACCCCGATGAGCATCGTGCCGCCGCCGTACGGGAGACTGTCGAAGACCGTCACCTGGATGCCGGCCATCGCCAGCTCGCGGGCTACCGCCAGACCGGCGGGTCCGGCCCCGACCACGGCAACGCGCTCCTCGCGCGGCGTGATCTTCGGCATGACGTCGGGAATGCCCGACGCCTCGTGCCACTCCACGAGGAACCGCTTCATCGCGCGGATGGCGAGCGGCCGATCGATGTCGCCGCGGCGGCACGCGCGCTCACACGGCGCGGAGCAGACGTAGGAGCACATCGCTGCCACGGGATTCGGCTCCCGGGACAGGATGTAGCCCTCTTCGAAACGGCCTTCGGCCGCGAGGTTCAGATAGCCCCGGCAGTTCGTCCCCACGGGACAGGCTTCCTGGCACTCGATGTTGCACTGGAGCCAGGAGGCGTCGACGGGCTGGACGAGGAATTCCTGGTAGGGATCGAGCACCACGGAGCGGGTCGAGCCTCTCTCGAGTATGTATCGGGCAGGATGGAAAACGCCGGGCGGAGCCGACGAGCCCAATCTACCAGAGACCTCGGAACCTCGGAGTCCTCAGCCCACTGGCCTCCGGCGAGCGGCCCTGGTCTTCGGACAGCGAATACCGGACCCGGGGAAGTTGCCCGTTCGCACCTTCCGGCGCAGCCGCTCGTCGGGGATTCGGATTTGACCTCGTGGGTACCGGCAGCTACGCTGCTGCGCGGACCAGGGCCGATCCGGCGTACGCCGGTAGGGAGGACCGGGATTGAGCGGGAGCGAATTCGCGTTCCTGGCATTCGGGCTCATCTTGGGCGTTCCGACGGGAGCGGCCCTCCTCGTGATCCTCCGGGCCCGACCCGCTCCACCCAGAGAAATTCGCCTCACCGTCACCCCCGACAGCGTCCCCCGGACCCGTCCGGCTACCCTCGCGTCCGCCTCCGTCACCGCGACGGCGAGCCCCGCGGCGAGGGGCGGCCCGGGCGACCTGCCTGCCCCGTCGGGTCAACG
>DASXSA010000176.1:0-3771 GCA_036506235.1 Candidatus Limnocylindrales bacterium
GCCCTCGCCTGGGGATCGCTCATTGTCGTCAGCTGGGCCGGTCTTCGAGGGGTCGTGTCACTGGCGGCCGCCCTCGCGCTGCCGGCGGGCTTCCCGGAGCGAGACCTGATCCTGTTCCTGACGTTCGCGGTCATCCTCGCGACCCTCGTCGGGCAAGGACTGACACTGCCGTACGTCCTTCGCCGGACCGGGCTTGCCGCGCGCGACGCCGACCGCGCCGAGGAGACGATGGCTCGCGGCCGTGCGAACACGGCGGGCCTGGCGGAGGTCGATCGTCTCCGCCCCCTCTGGCCGACGCACCAGCCGCTGCTGGATCGTCTCGAGGAGTCCTTACGGGACCGCGACCGACATCTGGCCACCGAGGATCCCGCCGAAACCGAGGAGCGACGCCGGGAACGGCTGGAGCACGAGGAGATCCAGCGCTACGTCATCGGTGCCCAGCGGGCAGCCGTCATCGAGCTGCGCGACCGCGGCCAGATCAACGACGAGGTCCTGCGCACGATCGAGCGCGAGCTGGACCTGGAACAGCTTCGGATGGAGGGCTAGCGCTTGGCCGACCTGGGCTGGTTCAAGGGCGCCGGGCTCGGCATCTTCGTCCACTGGGACCACGCGAGCCAGCAGGGCATCGAGCTGTCCTGGCCGTTGACGGGTCGGTCCATCGTCCCGGGGCAGCCGCACGCGGAGGCCCAGGTCACGCCCGCGCAGTACCACGCGTCGGCAGCGACCTTCAATCCGACCCGCTGGGATCCGGCAGTGCTGGCGGGCCTGTTCAAGTCAGCCGGCGCCGAGTACGTCGTGTTCACAACGCGCCATCACGCCGGCTATTCGATGTTCCACACGAAGTACTCGAGCTTCTCGATCAAGCACTCGCCGTACGGCCGTGACATCACCCGCGAGCTGGTCGACGCGCTGCGCGCCGAACGCCTGCGGATCGGCTTCTACTACTCCCTTTCGGACTGGCACCACCCCGACTATCCGGCCTTCACGGAGACCGACAAGCCGTACGCGCGGGAGGCCTATCGCCGGCCCCCTCCTGAGGCGTGGGCACGCTACCTCGACTACCTGCGCGGACAGCTCACCGAGCTGCTGACGGACTACGGCCGTATCGATCTGGTCTGGTTCGATGGCGACTGGGAACGAACGCCGGAGGAGTGGCACGCCGCGGAGCTCCGCGCACTTGTCGCCTCGCTCCAGCCTGACGCCATCGTCAACGATCGGCTGCCCGGGCAGGGCGACTACGCGACACCGGAACAGGGCCTGCCAGCGCGCGCGTCCGCCGGACCCTGGGAGCTCTGCCTCACGATGAACGACTCGTGGGCGTACCGGGCCGACGACCTGAATTACAAATCCCCGCGCCGCCTCGCGCAGTACCTGGCGGAGACCACGAGCCGTGGCGGCAACCTGCTGCTGGACGTCGGTCCGAGAGGCGACGGCACTCTCCCCGGGATCGAGGTGTCCCTCCTCCAGCAGCTCGGCGAATGGCTGCGCACGCACGGCGAGAGCATCAAGGGCGTGACGCCGCCCTCTCCGCGGGTCGAGTTCTATGGCCCCGCGTCGCAACGTGGGTCGCGGCTGTACCTCCACCTCGTCATGCGGCCCGTGGAGACGCTCGTCGTTCGGGGAATACCCGTGCGCCGCGTCAAGCGTGTCTCGCTGCTAGGCTCAGGAGAGCGTCTTCCGTTTCACAGCGCCATTGACGTCCACGAGCCCGGCGCTCGGGACGACGAAGTCCTCGGGGAGCTTTCAATCGACGCGCCTGCGCCAACCAATGCGCTCATCGACGTCGTGGCGATCGATTTCGAGAAGGCCGCTCCGTGATCGTCGGGGATCCGTCGGCCTGAAAGCGACCATGGAACTTTTTCCTCGCGTTCCGGGGGCCGGTCGTGGCATCGTCGCACGGGGATCGATGGCACCTGCCAAAACGGTTGCAGGTGGCCGGTCGTACGTCCCCAGCGGCCGACCACCTCCCGTTTTGGCGTAACTGAGAGCGCGTAGCCGGTTAGAAGCGTGACCGCAGAAGACCGTTTGATCCGCTCGCCCTCTGTCCGCGAGCAAGCCAGTCTCCGGCAACAGATCTTGAAGACCCTCCCATGCTCAAGGCCCGAATCAGCCGCTGCGCTCGCCGCGAGCGCCCGGCTCCGGCGATTCGGACCCGACGAGACGATCTTCCGCCAGGGTGAGGAGATCCGGGTCGTCCTGCTCGTGCGAGGGCACGCCGTATTCCGGCGAACGACGGTCGACGGCCAGCAGGTCACCGTGGGCATTGCACTACCCGGCGAGCTCTTCGGGGTGACGAGCGTGTCATCGCTGATCGCGAGCGTCGAGATGGTGGCCCTCAACGACGTCGAGCTTGCCTCCTGGAGCGGGGAGGACGTGCGTCGACTGGCTGCGGCGGATCCCGGTCTCGCGCTCAACATCGCCGATCGCCTGGCTACGATCCTCAACAACCTCACGCACAAGGTGGACGGCTTCCTGCACCAGGACGCGCGCCGTCGGGTGGTGCGCATCCTCGCGCGGCACCGGGACCTCTTCTTCAGCGACCCGCCGGTCCTCTCGCGCTCGCACCTGCCCGGGCTCGTCGGAACCAGCCGGGAGATGACCGGGCGCGTGCTCCGCGAGCTGGAGAACGAGGGAACGGTGGCGCGAACCGGCCGGACCGGCCTCCGTCTGCTTCGCCCCGAGCGCCTGGACGCCGGCGACTCGGTCTAGTCGTCGGCCCCGTAGGAAGGCACGAGCCCGAAGACGCCGGTCAGGGCAGCGGACGCCATGCCTGGGCCAGGAAGATCGAGAGTGTGGCCAGGAGCACGGCCGCTCCGACGAACGCGACGCTGATCTCCATGACCTCGTGCTTCGTGATCAGGTACGTCGGCAGGTTGTTGAACACGTTCTGGAGATCGCCCGCGCTCTCGGCTGGGTAGTACGTGGCGCCCGTGATGTCGGCGACCTTCCGCAGCGTCTCCTCGTCGATGCCCCGGCGGAACGTCTGCGCGCCGCTCGTGCCACCGCCAAAGCCCCCGCCCAACCCGCCGTTCGGCTCCCGACCCACGAACTGCGGGCCACAGACCGGGTCGATGGGGCCGGCATTCGGCGTACCGAACCCGATCGTGTACACGCGCACCCCGCGATCGGCGGCCTGCTGGGCGGCGTCCACCGGGGCGGGGCCTGCATTGCTCGCGCCGTCGGTCAGGAGCACGACGATGTCGGGCGCGTAGGCGCCCTTCGGCACCGGCGAGGGCGCGGGTTCGTTCTCGTCGTTCTGGCTGGGCGCGACGGTCTTGTCGATGTCGGCGATCGCATCGATCGAACGCAGGATTCCGCTGCCGATGGCCGTCCGACGGCCGGTGGCCAGGCTGCGCACCGCGTCGATCAGGACCTCCTGGTCGTTCGTCGGCGCCTGGACCAGCTCGGCGAAGCCCGCGAACGCGACCAGGCCGATCTGGGCCGTCGCGCCCTGCCGCTGGATGAAGGAGATCGCGGCATCCTCGGCCGCCTGGAGCCGCGTTGGGTTGATGTCCGTCGAGCACATGCTGCCCGACACGTCGATCGTGAGGATGATCGTGGTCTGGCCTGCCGGGACGCTGACCACCGTGACCGGCCGCGCAAGCGCCAGGACGAGGCTCCCGACGGCGCCGAGGAAGAGCACGAAGGGCAGATGCCGCCGGATACGCGAGCTGCCCGGGACGGCCTCGCGGAGCAGCGAGACGCTCGAGTAGCGGACACCGGACGGACGGCGACGGCGCAGCGCCCAGACATACAGGACAACGAGCACCG
>DASXSA010000177.1:0-7187 GCA_036506235.1 Candidatus Limnocylindrales bacterium
TCGAGCTCCTGGCGGCGATCGACCTGCGCGCCGGCCGGGTCGTGCGACTGGCCCAGGGCGATTTCGGACGGCAGACGGTCTACGGCGAGGATCCGGTTGGGACGGCGCGAGCACTCGTTTCGACCGGGATCCAGGGGATCCACATCGTCGACCTCGACGGGGCGCGAGCGGGAGCGCCCGGCCAGGCGTCGCTCATCGCTGACGTCATTCGAGCGGTGGGTCCCGCGGTTGCCTGCCAGGTCGGCGGCGGCCTGCGAACGACCAGGGACGTGGACGCCGCGATTGCCATTGGGGCGCGGCGAGTCGTCCTCGGCACCGCGGCTCTCGAGGACCCCTCCTTCGCCGCGGCCGTGATCCAACGGCACGGCTCGAACCGCCTCGCGTGTGCGATCGACGTCCGCGGTGGCGTGGCGCTTGGGGGCGGCTGGGACCCTGCGGCGCGGTCACGCCCGGCGCTCGAACTGGCTCGCCGGCTGTCGACCCTCGGTGTCACGCGCTTCGTCGTCACCGCGATCGAACGGGATGGCCTGCTCGAGGGGCCGGATCTCGAGCTCCTGCGGACGTTCGTCGGAAGTGGCATCGGGGACATCGTGGCGTCCGGTGGCGTGAGCTCGGTCGACGACATCGTTTCAGTCCGCGAGCTCGGCTGCGCCGGCGCAATCGTCGGTCGGGCGATCTACGAAGACCGTCTCGATCTCGCGGAGGCGGTTCGCGCGGCCGCGCGATGAAGGTGCGCCCCTGACCGCGCAACCCACCCGCAACCTTCGTGCCGCTCAAGCGAACCGAAACCTTTCCTCGGCCGGTGCTGACGCCGATCGTGGCGATTCGTAGGGTGCAGGCAAGAACCGACGTCCGACCCTGCACGGAGGATCGACATAGATGAAGCGCCGCACACGAGCACTGATCGCGGCACTGGCGTTGGCGGCCGTTCCCGGGACGGCGGCTGCCGCGGACGGCTCACCCATCAACTCGGGTGACACGGCCTGGATGCTGGTCGCCACGGCCCTGGTGATGCTCATGCTGCCGGGCCTGGCGCTGTTCTACGGCGGCCTCGTTCGTCGCAAGAACGTCCTCTCGACGATCATGCACAGCTTCTTCGGCCTCGCCCTGGTGAGCGTCGTCTGGGTGCTGATCGGCTTCTCGATTGCCTTCGCTCCGGACGCGACCGGCACCGGACTGTTCGGCGGCCTGACGTATCTCGGCTTCATGAACGTGGGCATGGCGCCGGCACAGGGAAGCACGATCCCGTTCATCCTGTTCGCAGCCTTCCAGCTGATGTTCGCGGCCATCACGCCGGCGCTCATCACGGGTGCCTTCGCCGAGCGCAAGCGCTTCGCGAGCTTCGTGATCTTCACGGTCCTGTGGTCGGTACTGGTCTATTCCCCGATCGCGCACTGGGTGTGGGCGTCCGATGGCTGGCTGTACAAGCTCGGCGCGCTGGACTTCGCCGGAGGCACGGTCGTCCACGCGTCCTCCGGACTGTCGGCCTTGATCGTCGCGCTGCTCATCGGCCGCCGGGTGGTGAACGGCGACCGAATGGAGCCGCACGACATTCCGATGACCGTCCTGGGCGCCGGCCTGCTGTGGTTCGGCTGGTTTGGCTTCAATGCCGGCTCGGCGCTGTCGGCGGGCGGCCTCGCCGCCAATGCGCTGCTCGTGACGAATACGGCCGCTGCCGCCGCGACGATCACCTGGGTCCTGGCGGCCTACCTGCACAAGGGCAAGGTCAGCGTGGCCGGCGCCGCTTGCGGCGCGGTCGCCGGTCTCGTGGCGATCACGCCGGCATCCGGCTTCGTGACTGCCGGTGGTTCACTGCTCATCGGGTTGGTCGCGGGCGGGTTGTGCTACAGCGCCACGCTCCTTCGCGAGCGGATCAAGGTCGATGACGCCCTCGACGTGTTCGCCGTCCATGGCGTGGGGGGCGTGTTCGGCGCCCTCGCTACGGGTGTCCTGGCCACGACTGCGATCAACACCTTCCCCGGCCTGATCGACGGCAAGCCGGAGCAGGTGGGCACCCAGCTGATCGCCGTTGCCGCGACGATCGCCTATGCGGTCGTCGCCACCTTCGTGATCGTGAAGGTTGTCGACGGCCTGCTCGGGATCCGCGTCCCGGAGCGCGACGAGGAGCTCGGGCTCGACCTGGCCACGCACGGCGAGGTCGCCTACACCTGACACCGCGGAGGCGTGAGGCCTCCTGTCCACACGGATAGCGGATCGGGTCCGTTTCGGGGAGCGGACCCGATCTTCGCCACTCACGGAGCTTTCCTAGTGCCCAATCCGGCCACCGTCAGCGCTCCGCTCTACGACGAACGGTTCGAGCACGACGCATGCGGCGTCGGGTTCGTCGCGGATGCGGGCGGGAGATCGGCCGGACGCGTCCTGGACCTGGCGCTTGCGGGCCTGGCCTCGCTGGGTCACCGCGGAGCGTTTGCGGCCGACGGCGAATCGAGTGACGGCGCCGGCGTGGCCCTCCCGCTCGAACGACCGATCCTGGAGCGGCTGGCGGCCGGCCTGCCGATCGAGCCCAGGCCGGGCGACGTCGGGGTCCTGTCGGTGTTCCTGGCTCCCGACCCGACGCAGAACGCCCGCGAGCGACGAACCGTCGAGCGGGCCCTGGCTGCCGAAGGACTGCCCCGGCCGCTCTGGCGCGACACGCCCATCCGGGTGAGCGCGCTCGGCCAACAGGCCGCCGAAACCGTGCCGGCAGCCGCGCACGCGCTCGTCCTTCGACCCGCCGACGTTCGCCCGCCGGCATTCGAGCTGGCGCTGGTCTGCGCGCGGCGTCGAATCGAGGCCGCCGCCCGGCGCGAGCCTGGGCGGGGACATCACATTCGGTACCTGTCAGTCACGTCGGCGTCCGCCCGGACGATCGTCTACAAGGGTCTCGTGGCGGGGAACCGCCTCGGGGCATTCTTCCCCGATCTGGCGGCGCCGCTCCCCTCGAGCTACGCGATCTTCCACCAGCGCTACGCGACCAACACCACGCCAACGTGGCGCCTGGCGCAGCCGTTCTCGCTGATCGCCCACAACGGGGAGATCAACACCGTCCGCGGAAACCGCGAGCAGGTGCGCGGTCGGACGGCGGACCTCGCCGGTCCCGCCGCCCGGCGTCTCCTCGCGGCGGGCCCGCTGCTGAGCCCAGACGGCTCTGACTCGATGTCGTTGGACGAGGCCGCAGAGGCCCTGACGGCGATGGGCCGCAGCCTTGAGTGGACGATCCGACATCTCATCCCGGCGGCCATTGGGGCCGGCCCGGACGGGCGCCATCAGCCCCGTCCACTCGAGGCGAGCCCGCTCCTCGCCCCGTGGGACGGTCCCGCGGCCATCGTCTTCGGCGACGGGCAGCGCGTGGGTGCCCTCGTGGATCGCAACGGCCTGCGCCCAGCGGCGTTTGCCATTACCGCGGACGGCGTCGTTGCGGTCGCTTCCGAGGCAGGCGCGGTGCCGATCACAGCGGCCGAAACGGTGAAGCGGGGCAGGCTCGGCCCGGGCGAAATGCTGATCGTGGAGCCCGGCTCGCGCTCCATCCGGACAGAAGCACGCCACGAGCGGCGCAACCGGATGCCGCGCCTCCGCCAGGCCATCCGCACGCATCATGACCGGGCGGGCGAGGGAGGCGTTCCTGCCGATCCGACACCTGCACAACTGCGCTACCTCGCGGGACTCGACGCGGAGCGAGCGCGCGTTGACCTCCGGACGATGGTGCTCGAGGCGCACGAGCCGCTGTGGAGCATGGGCGACGACACGCCGACGCCCGCCCGCGCGCGGATCGACCGCACGGTCGGCGATCACCTCCGCCAGAGCTTCGCCCAGGTAACGAACCCGGCGATCGATCCCGAGCGGGAGCGGATCGTGATGGACCTGACAGTCGACCTGGGGCGCCGGACGTCGCTCCTGGGCGGTCGACGCGGCGGAGCGCGGGTGATCCGGCTGGAAGGGCCAATCGTCGCCGATTTCGACGGTCTGCTGCGGACGTTCGGGGATGGCTGCAGCGACCAGGCTCGCCGAGCCTGTATCCGGCACCTCGATGCGACGTGGGATCGAGCGGCCGGGCCTGGAGGGCTGGCCGACGCGCTCGACCGGCTGAAGGCGGGGGCCCTCGCCGACGCGCGGGGCGGTCGGGCGCGGCTGTTCGTGATCTCCGATCGCGGCTTCTCGGCGCGGCGCCTCCCAATTCCCTCGGTTCTCGCGGTTGGCGCCGTGCACGCCGCCCTGACCGAGGCGGGCCTGCGCGGCCGCTGCGACCTCGCCGTCGAGGCCGCGGACCTGCTCGACGTCCACAGCGTGGCGATGGCGCTGGCGGTCGGAGCGAGCGCCGCCCATCCATGGCTCGCGATCGAGCTCGCCCGCGAAACCGCGGGTTCCCGCGGCGCCGAGGACCTGACCCCGGAAGACGCCGTCGGCAACCTGATGAAGGCTCTCGACGCGGGACTGCGCAAAGTGCTGGCACGCATGGGCATCAGCGCGGCCGCCAGCTACATCGGCGGCAGCCTCTTCGAGGCACTCGACCTTGCGCCGGACGTTCTGGAGCGTTGCTTTCCCTCGGCGCCGGCCTGGCCTGGTGCGGTTGGGCTCGCGGACCTCGCCGGCCGCCAGCTTCGCCGTGCAGTGGCCGCCGAGGCCATCGCCCCGGACCTGCCGCTCAACCGGATGCCCGATCCCGGGCTGACCCGTTTCCGCAAGGACGGGGAGCTCCACCTCTACGCACCGCCGATCGTGGGCCAGATCCAGGGTCTTGCCGACCGGGAGCTGCCGACCGACGACGTCCTGGCCGGGTACCGCGCCGGCCTCTCGCGTGAGCGCGTCCTGATTCGCGACGAGCTCATGCTGCGCAAGGGAGCGACGGCAGGTGACGGAGCACCGTCGACCATCGACCTCGACGAGGTCGAACCGATCGAGCGGGTCGTCCGGCGATTCGTTACATCCGCGATGAGCGTGGGTGCCCTGTCACCCGAGGCCCACCAGGCGGTCACGATCGGGATCCAGCGAGCGGGCGGTGCCGCGAACACCGGCGAAGGCGGTGAGGACCCGGCGTGGTACCAGCCCGGGCCGGACGGCGAGCGACGCGACGCGCAGATCAAGCAGGTGGCGTCGGCGCGCTTCGGCGTGACTGCCACCTACCTGGCGCGCGCGGAGCAGCTCGAGATCAAGATTGCCCAGGGCTCGAAGCCCGGCGAGGGTGGCCAGCTCCCGGGCCGGAAGGCGACGGAATACATCGCCTCACTCCGCCGCGCGAGTCCGGGCCAGTCGCTCATCAGCCCTCCGCCGCACCATGACATCTACTCGATCGAGGACCTGGCGCAGCTGATCGCGGACCTGCGCGCGATCAACCCTGGCGCCCGGATCGGGGTGAAGCTCGTTGCCACGCGCGGCATCGGCACCATCGCTGCCGGGGTCGCCAAGGCAGGCGCCGATTACATCCATGTTGCCGGGCACAGCGGGGGCACGGGGGCGAGCCCGCTGAGCTCGATCAAGCACGCCGGCGTCCCGTGGGAGCTCGGCCTCGCCGAGGTGCACCAGACGCTCCTGCGGAACGGACTGCGCGATCGCGTCGTGGTCCGCGCCGACGGCGGCCTGCAGACCGGACGCGACCTCCTGGTCGCCGCGCTGCTCGGAGCGGAAGAGTTCGGGTTCGGCACGGCCGCGCTCGTCGCGCTGGGCTGCGACATGGCCCGCCAGTGCCACCTGGACACCTGTCCCACCGGCATCGCCACGCAGCGCGCCGACCTGCGCGCCAAGTTCACGGGAACTCCCGAAAAGGTGGAACGCTTCGCGCGGGCGGTGGCACAGGACCTCCGGCGCGAGCTCGCTTCCATCGGGGCCCGGTCGGTCGGCGAGGTGGTTGGCCAGGCGTGGCGGCTCGAGACGATTCGAGGACGAAGCGGGCACGTCCTGAAGCCACTGGTCGGGGGTGCCGAGTGGCAGGTGGATCCCGGACGGCGCGAGAATCCGACCCGCTCGCGGGAACTCGTCGCCCGGGCGAAGGCATCGGACGTCGAGGACGGCCTGGTATCGGACCTCGTCGCGGGGCTGCCGGTCCCTTCCAAGGTCCTCGCGGTGACCACGGCCGACCGCTCCTTCGGCGCCCGCCTGTCCGGCGCGCTCGAGCGCCACGAGATCGGGAGCGTCGATCTTCCTGGAGGGCGGGCGCGCGACGAGATCCGGCTGGAGCTCAGCGGCTCCGCGGGCCAGAGCTTCGGGGCGTTCCTGCGCGAAGGAGTCGAGCTGACGCTGGACGGGCAGGCGAACGACTACGTTGGCAAGGGCCTGTCGGGCGGGACCGTGGTGATTCGGCCTGAGGGCGACCTCCGGGGTGCCTCGGAACAGGCGATCGCCGGGAACACCTGCCTCTATGGAGCGACCGCGGGCCGCCTCCACCTCGTCGGGCGAGCCGGGATGCGCTTTGCCGTACGAAACAGCGGCGCACAGGCGGTGGTCGAGGGCATCGGCGCCCACGGCTGCGAATACATGACCGGCGGCCTGGTCGTCGTTCTCGGGCCGGTCGGGGCGAACTTCGGGGCCGGCATGACCGGTGGCCGGGCGTACGTGCACGATCCAGAGGGGCACGTCGCCGACCTGCTGCATGGCGCCAGCGTGGTTGCCGCGCGGCTGTCACGGGCAATGCTGGAGCGATCGGACGGCGTGGATCGCGAGCAGGAGCTGTTCGCGATGCTCGAGGCGCACCGCGATGCCGGATCTCGTCTCGCGGAGCGACTCCTGCGCGATCGCAACGCGCTGCTGTCGGAGATGTGGCTCATCGAGCCCGTCGAGCGACCGGTCGAGGCCGCGCAGCCCGAAGCCGGCGAGCAGCCTCAGCGCTCGGTCGAGGCGGCCGCGATCGCTCGAAGAGGCTGATCCCGGAACACCTTTCCCGAATCTGGGGGTGCCCTTCGTTACCGGCTGGCGTAACGTGGTCGCGTGAGACGCGCGGTTCAGGAGTGGGGCTGGCTCGTCCCGGCCTTCGCGGTGAGCGCGGCACTTGGGGTCCTCGTGTTGCCGTCTGTGCTACCGCGAGCTCCCTGGCTGTCGATCGTGGGCGTGCTCGTCGTGCTCGTGATCTGCTTCCCGACGTCCGCCCGACGGGACGCGATCGCATTCGCGTCCATCGCGATCCCGCCCTTGACGGTGACGGTGATCGGTCTCCTTCTGCCGGCGGGCATCGGCAGGTGGCTCAACATCGCGGCGCT
>DASXSA010000178.1:0-2069 GCA_036506235.1 Candidatus Limnocylindrales bacterium
CCCACGAAGCCGATCAGCCCGCTGACCGCGACCGCCGCGGCCGTTGCAAGCGACGCGAGGCCGAGCAGGATCGCGCGCTCACGGCGAACGTCGATGCCGAGGTGGGCGGCGGTCTCCTCGCCGAGCAGGAAGCCGTTGAGCACCCGGGCGCGAAACAGGATGGCCCCGCTGGCCACAAGGATGAGCGGCGCCGCGACGGCAAGCCGCACCCACGAAGCACCGTCGAGGCCACCGAGGAGGTAGCCGAAGATCTGCCGGAGGCCGGCCCCGGAGAGGTACATGGCCATGGCCAGCCCGGCCGCCAGGAGCGACCCGACGGCATAACCGGTCAGGACGAGGCCGGTCAGCGGGGCGAGCGGGCTGGCCCTGCTCAGGCGATACACCGTCCACACGGCGAGCAGCGCTCCGGCAAATGCGAGCCCGTGCAGAAGACCGAACTCGAGCACGAACACCCTCACCGGGATCACGACGGCGATCGCCGCGCCGAGTGCAGCCCCCGAGGCCGTCCCCAGGACGTACGGGTCGGCCAGCGGATTGCGCAAAAGCCCCTGGAACGCCGTCCCGGCGACCGACAACCCGAGGCCGACGACCATGGCCTCGAGCACCCTCGGCAGGCGCAGGTCGAGGACGATCGTCTCGGCGGGAGGCGTCCACGTCTGGGCGATCGGCAGGCCAAGGATCCGGCGGCCCAGGATCCCGATCGTGTCCAGCGGCGCCACCGCGACCGTCCCGAGCGCAACGCCGAGGACCAGGGCCACGAGCAGGGCGATCGCACCCGCGGCGAACAGAAGAACCGGGCGGCGGGACCAGTGCCGCCGCACGGTGACGCGATGGATCGCGATTCCCTCGGAGTGGGCGGACACGGCGGCTACGGGTACGCCGAGGAAGTCGCGGAAGGTGCCGGTGAGCCTCCGCCGGCGGAGGGCGACGGTGAGGCGGCGGCGAGCACGATGTCCGGATGAATCGCCAGCGCGAGGTCGCGCAGCCCCTCGACGAGCCGCGGCCCAGGTCGCGTGATCACGATGTCGTTGACCGGACGGATCGCGTTGTTGCGGACGGCGGTCATGCGGCTCCAGCCCGGCCGATGCGCCACGTCAGCAGCCTTGACCCCATAGGCCGCGTCGCCGAGCACGATGATCTCCGGGTCCGCCGCGACGAGCTTCTCGAGCGGAATGGATGCGACGGTGGTGGAACCCGTCGTGATCGGCTGGCCGCCCGCGAGCGTGATGAGGTCGACGAGCGGGGAGCCGTCGGTCGGCCCGAAGATCTCCTTGGTGGCGTCGATCTCGTAGAACGTCCGCGGATGAGCAAGCGATCGCGTGGCCGCCGAGATCTGGTCGATCTGGGCCCGCATCGAGGCGACCAGATCCCCGGCCTGCGCGTCGGCGCCGATCGCGCGGCCGATCAGCGTGATGTCGCCGAGCACCCCGTCGACGTTCGGCGCGAGCAGCTGCACGACGGGGATGCCTACGTCGCGAAGCTTCTGGAGCGTGTCGGGCTTGGTGAGGCTGGCGTCCACCAGGACAAGGTCGGTTCGGAGCGCAACGATCTTCTCGACGTCCACCCCGGTGTACGTGGCGACTTCAGGGAGTGCGTGGGCTTCGGGCGGATAGTCGGCGACGTCCTGCACCTTGCCGACCACGCGTGCCCCTTCGCCGAGGGCATAGACGGTCTCGGTCGCCGCCGGGCTGAGGGTGACGATGCGGACAGGCTTCGCCGGGATGCTGACCTGGGTTCCCTGATCGTCGGTCAACGTGAGTGGGAAGGCGGGCGAAGGGCTGGGTGACGGGCTCGGAGAGGCGCTGGGCGCCTGGCTGAGGACGGTCGAGGGAGAGATGCCCGGCGTCGTCGCGGTGCCGGTGCAGGCCGCCAGCGCGCCCAGCAGAAGCGCCACCAGACCTGCCGTCCTGGGGGCCGTCGGCGAATGGAAAGGCCCCTCGCTTCGGCGGGAAGGAGGAGCCTGGATCGTCGAGTTCACGGTGCCTACCCCTTTCTCTCGAAGGTTCGAGCACACCGCGGGGTCGGCGACCGGACTTCGGCCTCAGCTCATGGCTGCTGGCTCATGGCTG
>DASXSA010000179.1:0-7819 GCA_036506235.1 Candidatus Limnocylindrales bacterium
GACGGGATTGCTGGCGACGAAGCGGTCCCAGTCTTCGGGTGTCACGGGCGGCCGGGTCGCGGCAGCGCGTCGGACATGAGCCGGACGATAGTGGTGAGCTCCGGGATCCGCAAGGCAAGGCTGATCGCCAGGTAGACCAGGCCGCCGAGCCCTCCGGCCACCACGATCTCGAGCACCACGGTCGCCTTGCCGATTTCCGATCCGGTCGCCCCCTGGACGGCCCCCAGCGCGGCCAACGCGACGACGCCGGCAGCAAGGGACGCGCCGGCCGCCGGCACACCAGCCCTGAGCACGTCGGACGGCATGAACGTGGGCATCCGGCGGTCGAGGACGACAAGCAGCAGCAGCGCCTCGGCCCACGAGCCAAGGGCGATGCCCAGCGCAATCCCCCCCAGCCCGAGCCCGAGGACCGTGACCGCCACGATTCCGAAGGTGATGTTGATGGCGACCGCCAGGATTGCGGCAAAGACTGGCGTCAGCGTGTCGCGCGCGGCGTAGAAGGCTCTGGCCAGGATCGCGATCAGGGCCTCGGACGGAAGGGCGAGGAGGAGGACGAGCAGCGCCGACGCGGTGAGCTCGACGCTGGCAAGCCCGAAGTGGCCGTAGCCGAACAGCAGCTCCACGCCCTGCAGCCGCAGGACCATGCCGAGCGCGGTGATCGGGAGCATGACGAACAGGATCAAGCGGAGCGAGCGCGTCACGAGGCTCACGTACCCCGCGATCTCGCCGCGTGCCAGGTCTCGCGACATGGACGGCAGCGTGACCACGCCAATCGGAATGCCGATGATCCCAAGCGGAATCAGGAACGCCGTGAAGGCGAAGGTGAATGCGCTGACGGACCCCGTTGCAAGGCCCGAGGCGAGTGACGTCGCGACCACGAACGTGAGCTGGCTGGCTCCCAGGCCGATCGCGCGGGGCCCCATGAGCACGAGCGCCTGGCGTGCGTCCGGGTCGGAGAGGTCGACCTCGGGCCGGTAGCGAAAGCCCGTCCCGCGCAACGGCCGAATCTGCACGGCCAGATGGGCGAAGGCGCCTGCGACGACGCCGACCGCCAGGCCTGCGACGCCCAGCACCGGCGCGATGAACACGGCCGCGGCGATGATCACCAGGTTGTAGACGAGCGGCGCAATGGCGCTCGCCGCGAACCGTCCATGTGCGTTCAGGATGCTGGTCGCCACACCGGCCGCGGCGAGGAAGATCGGGCTGAGCAGCATGATCCGGGTGAGCTCGACGGTCTGCTGCTTGCCCGCCTCATCGAAGCTCACGAATGCCGGAACCAGGACCGGAGCCGCGATCGCCACGAGGATCGCGAGCACGAGCAGCACCGCGAGCACAAGCGTCGTCACCGTCGAGGCGACGCGCCACGCTCGGGCGTCCTGGTCGTGGGCGTGAAGCCCCGACACGATCGGGACGAGGGCCGCCGACAGGGCGCCGGCGGCGACGAGCTGGAACATCAGATCGGGTAGTCGGAACGCCGCGAAGAAGTGATCGAGATCCGAGCCGGGCGGGAACGTTGCACCGATGACGGCCATGCGCACCCAGCCCAGCAGCCTCGAGGCCAGGAACGCGGCCGTGACGATGAGGCCGGCCCGCGCCAGCGACGGGCGCCCGCTCACGATGGCTCGATCAGCAAGGAGAGGTCACGCCTGCGGGTGCCCGGCTCCCGTCGAGGCTGCGAGCCTGGCCCTCGGATGGGCGTCGCGATACGCGGCCCGCAGCCGCGCCGGCGAGACGTGCGTATAGACCTGGGTAGTCGCCAGGCTCTCGTGGCCGAGCAGCTCCTGGACGACGCGCAGGTCGGCACCGCCCTCGAGCAGGTGTGTCGCGAACGAGTGGCGCAGGGTGTGCGGCGACACGCCGGCTGGAAGGCCCGCAAGCCGCCGGAGCCGGTCCAGCCGTCCGCGAAGACCGCGAACGCCGAGTGGTGCGCCGCGGTGGTTCAGGAACAGTTCAGGCCGCTCTACTGACCGGCCGGCCGCGGCGGCAACCAGCACGGGCCTGGCCTCGCGCAGATAGTCCTCGAGTGCCGAGCGTGCAGGCCGCCCCAGCAGACCGACGCGCTCTTTGCGCCCCTTGCCGATGACGCGCAGCTCACCGCGCCGCAGGTCGAGCTCCGCCAGCGAGGCGCCGGCCAGCTCGCTGATCCGGAGGCCGGCTGCATATGCGGTCTCGATGAGCGCGCGGTCGCGCATTGCAATCGCGATGGGGAGTGCGCGTCGGGCAGGGGGCCGAGCGGCCGCCGAGGCGAGGTCGGCGTCCACAACGCCGAGCAAACGCTCGACCTGCTCGACCTCGAGCACGCGGGGCAGCCTTCGCGGAAGCCTCGGTGTCGCGATCGCTGCCCAAGGGTCGCCGGCCGTCAGGCCCTCGCGAACCGAGAAGCGGTAGAACGAGCGGATGGCGGCCAGGCGCTGGGCTACCGAGCTCTTGGCGAGATCCTCGCCCAGAACGCCCAGGTAGGCTCGCAGCTCAGTCCGGCGTGGCGAACGCCAGTCGGTCCCCCGCTCCTCCAGCCACGCGAGATAGGAGGACACGACCTTCCGATAGGAACGGGCGGTCTCCGGGGATGCGTCTTTGGCCGCCAGGCCGCGCAGGAATCGGTCGAGTGCTGCTTCGCCGGTCACGCCTGCCGAGACGCTCGACGGGGCCCGGATGCGGTGGAAGACCGGCTCGGCGTGCCGCCGCCGCGGGATCGCCCTCCCCGCCCGCCAGCTCGAGTTCCCCGCCGGCCTCCCCGGGACGGCCGGGCCAGCACGTCGGGGTTCGGGGGTCCTCCGGAAAGCTTCAGTCCCGGCCGGACGCCTTCCGCCGGCAGCTCGATGGCCGCCCCGCAGCGCAGGCAGATAGCGCCCGCCTCCCCTTCGCGGGCGACCGGCCCGTCATCGGCGTCGTGCAGTGCCCCAAGCGGCTCCCTGGATGTCGTGAAGTCACACTTGGGGTAGCGCGAGCAGCCCCAGAAGAGGGAGCCGGTGCGGCGGGCGCGACGCGTCACGAGGTGGCCCTGACCGCACTTGGGGCACGTGACGTCGAATGCCAGCGGCTCGGGGGGCGGCGGGCCCTCGCGGTGGATGTAATCGCAGTCCGGGTATCGGTCGCAGCCGACGAAGGGTCCGTACCGGCCGCGCTTGGCAACGAGGTGGCCGCCGTCGGTGGCTCCGCACTTCGGGCAGCTCTCGCCGACAAGCGGGAGCCCCGGCATGCCGGCAGCGGCCGTCGGCGCGCCGTCGGCTGAGCCCTTCCCACTCGCCTCGCCGGTGCCATCGATTGCGGCGCCCGCGGCCGCCATCGCTTCCTCGCTGCCGGGGAGAGGCCTCGTTTCCTTGTGTTCGGGATAGAGGGAGCAGGCGAGGAACTCCCCGTAGCGCCCGAGGCGGACGACCATCGGGTGCCCCAGCGAGCAGAGCTCGTCGGTCGGACGCGTGGTGAAGTCGGCCCGTCGCAGCTCCTTCGCCTTCGTCTCGACGAGCGACTGGAAGGGCCGGTAGAAGGCGCGAACGAGGGGGACCCACTCCCGCCTGCCGCGAGCGACCTCGTCGAGGTCCTCCTCCATGCGTGCGGTGAAGCGGACGTCGACGAACTCGCCGAAATGCCCCACGAGCAGGTCGGTCACGATCTCCCCGACCGGCTCCGGGTACAGCCGCCGCTCCTTCACCCTGACGTAGCCCCGGTCGAGAATCGTGGAGATCGTCGCCGCGTAGGTCGAAGGCCGGCCGATCCCGTGATCTTCGAGCGCCTTGATGAGCGACGCTTCCGTGAAGCGCGGCGGCGGCTCCGTGAAGTGCTGCCGCGCATCGACCGACTCCACGCTCGTGACATCGCCCTCGCCAAGGGCGGGCAGCGTCCGCTCGGGCTCGTCGGTCGTGTCGTCGGTGCCTTCGGTGTAGACAGCGGCGAACCCGTCGAAGATCGTTCGCGTGGCCGACGCCCTGAGCTCGTACGGGCCGTCGCCCACCTCGACCGAGGTAGTTTCGAGCTCCTTCGCGGCCATCTGGCTGGCCAGCGCACGCTGCCAGATCAGGCGGTACAGGCGAGCCTCGTCACGGCCCAGGTGTCCGGCCAGGGCGTCCGGCTCCCGCCGAAACGAGGTCGGGCGGATTGCCTCGTGCGCTTCCTGCGCTCCCTTGCTCTTCGTCTTGTAGACGCGGCCCTTCGGCATCGCGTATTGCTGGCCGAACCGCGCGCGGATGACGTCCCGCGCCTCGCCGAGGGCCTGTCCCGAGAGCGCGACGGAGTCGGTGCGCATGTAGGTGATCAGGCCGACCTGGCCTTCGGGCGTCCCCACGCCCTCGTACAGGCGTTGCGCCGTGGCCATGGTGCGCTTCGGGCTGAAGCCGAGCTTGCGGCTCGCCTCCTGCTGCAGCGTCGAGGTCGTGAAGGGCGGCGCGGGATTGCGGCTGGACCGCTTGACGGCGACGGAACGGACGGCCGGGTGGCTTTGCTCGAGCGCAGCTCGATGACGGGTGGCGGTTTCCTCGTCTGCGATCTCGGGCTTTTCGCCGTCGATCCGCACCAGCTCGGCGCCGAACAGCTCGCCTCCGGCGGTCGCGAGCGTGGCCTCGATCGTCCAGTACTCGCGCGGGACGAACGCCCGAATCTCCCGCTCGCGCTCCACGACCAGTCGTACCGCAACCGACTGGACGCGTCCGGCGGACAGCCCCGACCGGACCTTGCGCCACAGCAGCGGGCTGAGCGTGTAGCCGACCAGCCGGTCGACGACGCGACGTGCCTGCTGGGCATCGACGAGGTGATGGTCGATCGTGCGCGGGTGAGCAAACGCCTCGCGGATGGCCCCCTCCGTGATCTCCGAGAAGGTCACCCGGCGCGTCTTCTCGGCAGGGATGTCCGCGGCCTCCGCAACGTGCCATGCGATCGCCTCGCCCTCCCGGTCGAGGTCGGTCGCCAGGTAGACGAGATCCGCGCGCCCTGCGGCCTTCTTGATCGCCCCGATCTGTCGCCGCCGGTCATCGACGATCTCGTAGTCGGGCTCGAAATCGTGCTCGACGTCAACGCCGAGCTGGTTCTTGCCGGGATTTTCAGGCAGGTCGCGGACGTGGCCATAGGAGGCCAGGACGGTGTAGTCCGGGCCGAGATAACGTTCGATCGTCCTCGCCTTTGCCGGCGATTCCACGATCACGAGATTGCCGCTCATTCGCGGGCGAGTCTAGCAAAGGGCCCTTCACGCCCAATTCACGAGAAATCCTCGGGCTGAAGGGCCCGGCCGAGCTTCCCGGGGCTCTAAGGAGGGCGAACGGCCACCAAGGTGAGGGTGGCGATTCGACCTTGTCTGGGAGTCCCTAGGCCTCGCGGACGCGGCGGAGGAAGTCCTCGTCGATGGTGAGCTCCTCCTCGACTGTTGCGTTGACGATCGGCGCGGCCGTCTCGCCGACATGGCCATCGCTCGACTCCTGGTCGACGGTGGACGCGATCTCGACGAACCGGATGTGCGCGAGCGGGAACAGGAACCACGACCCGATGTGGTCCGCGAACAGCGGGCGCTCGCCGCCGAGCGTGCGGAGGTTCGTGCAGGTCAGCCCGATATCCGTCGGCTGGGGCACGGCGAACAGGTCCGCGAGGAGCGGCTGTTCGTTGTTCAGGTGGATGACGGCATTGCGGATCATCCCCGCGATGCTAGGCGGAGGCCGCGGGAGTGTCAGCGGGCCGGTCGCGCCATCGGCCGATGGGCCGGAAGTCCGGCCGCCCCCGGCCGGCCGAGCGCGTCGAACAGCCCAATCAGGGGTGGTAGAAGTCGATGACCAGGCGAATTCGACCGCTGTAGACCCAGACCCCGATCCCGCATCGCCTGTAGGCCGGGTTCATCAGGTTCGCGTAGTGGCAGAAGCCGCTGCACGGCTTCTCGGTCTGGTAGTAGAGGTGCGTCCCGAGCACCGAGGCATAGGCATTACTGGCCGATCGGCAGCCAATGTTTTCTGCCGCCCAGCCGCTGTAGCCGGCCCGCCGCAGCCGTGTCGTCGGATCGCCGTCGGCGAAGTGGCTGCAGATGTTGCGCGTCGCAAGCAGTCGCGCATACGGCCGCGAGACTCTGGTCGAGATCCCCGCGTCGAGGACGATCGGGGCCGTCGAGAGGCCGCCCGGGCTGCTGCACGAACCGCTCGAGGTGACCCAGCCGCCCGTCCGCGTGCAGTTCATCAGGCGCAGGTAGTAGACCTCGACCGCGTACCAGGTTGCCCGCCCGGCCGTGCCGCCGACGGAACGACTGATCCGGACCGTGCCGGTGGAGGCGGCCCGCTTGGGATTGTTTGGATTGCTCACGACCTTGAACGCGCCGGTCCTCGGCGCAGCGATCGGCGTTCCCGCTCGCGACCGAGCCGTGGCGCCGATCGAAACCTTTACGGCCGCGGAGTACGGGAGGCTCTTCGCGGGCTCGAAGACGAGCACAGTGTCCCCTTCGGCCCAGCTGACCTTGCCGTTTCGCGTCGTGCCGTCGGCCGTCACAGCCAGTGCACCGGCCGTCGAGCGGCGGTCCATCGCGGTCGTGAAGCGGACCGAGATGATCGCGTCGCGGGTCACCTTCGTGGCCCCATTCAGCGGCCGGAAGCGGACCACATCGGGAGCGATCGCCGTCGTGACGCGCAGCGCCCGTGGCGCGGCCACGACAGCGCCGTCGGCATCCAGGATGCCGGGTCGCAGGCTCACCGAATACGTCGTGTCGGGCGAGAGCGGCTCGGCCGGGGCGAACGAGAAGCCGGTTCCCGCCGAGTCGCCGGGAGTGGTGAAGGCTCCGGCCACCTGGGGTTCGATCTGGAAGGCGGCTTCGGCAGACGTCAGATCGACCGTCCGCTCGAAGGCGACCGTGAACGAGGTGGTCGTCGTCACCCGATCACCCGCCCGTCGATCGGCAATGACCATGGCCCTGGTTGGGGCGCGCGTCAGGAATGCCGCGCGGGACGGCTCGGCCAGCTGCTGGCCGGCGGAAGTGCGGGCAGCCTGGGCGATCGCGATCGTGTAGTAGGTGCCGGTCGTCCAGCCACTTGCCGGCGACACGGTGAGCACCGTTGAGTCCGCGTTCCACGACAGCGAGACTCGCGCCTCGGGCGACACGCTGAGGGCGGCCTGGACGCTCGCGCGGTCCATCGGCGACGCGAACGTCACGCTGACCGGATCGTGCAAGCCGTGCTGGTAGCGAATGTCGGAGAAATGCGCTGCCGCGACCGGCTGGGCGACCGACAGAGGAACCGCTTCCGTCCGGCCGGAGAACGACGAGCCGAACGCGGCGATCCACAGGATCGCGCCAACACCGACACCGGCTCCTACCCGCGAGAGCACCGATCGCTGCAGTAGGACCGGCGCATAGATCAACACCAGGACGGGCACGGCCAGGACGGCGACCGCGATCTTTCGCAATAGACAGCCCCTCCTGACTCGTGGCTGGGGGACGCGAGGTCGAGCTGTCGTGCGGCCCGGCATGAACCCGGGTCTCGGCTGACGCTGGGGCGCCACCGGTCCGGCGGAGAATAGCACCGGCGAAAAGTGCCGATCAACTCGCGCGATCCTCCCGTGAATCCACCCGAAACCCCGCGGAATTCGGAGGAAGAGTCAGCGCGATGCCAACGTGCCCGCCGGCCGATACCGGCCGTACGCAGCGGAGACCAGCCCGCGGAGCTCCAGCAGGGTCAGGATCCCGAGCACTCCCGCGACCGGAAGCTTCGTCGCGGCGACGAGCTCGTCCGCCGTGGTCCGGCCCGCAAGCAGTGCCTCCGCAACCGATCGTTCGCCCGCACCCAGTTCGGCGAGCACGCCTGCGCGTCCCGGCCGCGAACCCGACGATCGGGGCGCCGCGCCGGCGCGCCGCGTCGTCTCC
>DASXSA010000180.1:0-3732 GCA_036506235.1 Candidatus Limnocylindrales bacterium
GGGTACCTCGCCACCAACGTCGGCCAGGTCGGAGCCGGTGCCACGGTCGCTTTCACGAAGGAACCAGGACCCGGGGCGACCCAGCCCACGCCGCCGATCCTGTCCTCCGGCGTCCTCTCCTCGGCCCCGTCCTGAGCCTCACTTAAGGCCCCTCGGCTAGCCACTGGCTCGCTCTGCGGCCTCCTGCGGCGCCGCCGTGATGGAGCCCCGGCCACGATCCCGGGCGTTCGCGAGCGCAGCCTGCGCGGCCGCGATCAGCTCCTCCGCGCTCGCCCCGTCGGTCGGGAAGCGAGCGACCCCGGCCGAGACGGAGATCAGCCCGCGATCGCCCAAGGGCAGAGCCGCAACACCATCGAGCACTCGTCGCGCGACCGTGATCCCGGCAGAGCCAGGGGCCACGACGACGAACTCGTCGCCCCCGAACCGGGCGACCGTGTCGACCAACCGAACCGACTCGGAGAGGACAGAGGCGACGGCACGCAGCACGTCGTCGCCCGCCTCGTGACCGGCAGTGGCGTTGGTCTCGGCCAGGCCGTCCACGTCGAAAATCGCGAGCGACAGCTCGCCGCCCTGCCGCCCGGCACGCGCCAGCTCCAGCTCGAGGATGCGGGCGAACGTTCGCTGGTTCGCGAGGCCGGTCAGCGGATCGGTGTGCGCCATCCGCTCGAACCACTCCGAGCGCTCGGTCGCGAGGGACCCCAGCCGGGCCCGGTCGACGGCAATCGCAATCAGGTCGACGTAGGCCTGCAGCAGCTCCGGGTCGCCAACCCCGAGCTGGTGATCGGTTCGCCAACCGAGGGCCAGCACGCCGGCCGGCTGGTCGATCCCTCCTCGGCGAACCCTCAACGGCCGGGCGACGAGGGCGCCGAGCGCTGCGGCGCTCACGAGCCCCCCGCGCAGCGCCTCGTGGGAACCCGACTCCCGCCGACCGGCAACGTCGATCGCGATCTGGTCGCGAGCCGCGGCGATGACGGGATCATCGGCGCCGCCCAGCGCGCGTGCCGCCGCGGCCCGGGTGGCTTCGTCAAGGCCAAGCGTCACGGCGAGTTGAATGCCCGTCCCATCAGGATCGCTCAGGTAGAGGGCCGCGACCGGCGCTGCCATCCCTCGCGCAACCGCAGACAACAGGGCGCCGAGCGTCGGATCGAGTTCGTCCCCGCCGGCCACGACCGCGATCGCGGCCGCCAGGTCTCCGCTCTCCGGGGACGACCGGGACGAGCGGGACGAGCGGGACGAGCGCGGCGAATCGTTGGCTCCCGCCTCTGGCACGGCTTCCTCCTGCGGCTGGGATGAGCGGCATTGTAGGGGCTCGCCAGGACGGAGCTGCGGACCTCAACCTGAGCCTGAGCCCTCCCGGAACGGGCGAATCGCTCGCCTATACTCGGCCGGTGAAGCTGGTGGTCGCGGTCGTCCACAACGAGGACGCTGGGGCCCTCGTCGACGCGCTCCTCGAGCGCGAGCATCGGGCGACCCGGCTCCACAGCTCGGGCGGCTTCCTCAAGCAGTCGAACGCCACGATCCTGGTCGGCATCGACGACGACAGGGTCGAAGAGGTCGTGGACATCATTCGGGCCAACTGCACCTCACGGACGCAGGTGGTCAACCCCATGCCGCCGATCATGGAACCCGGCGAGTTCTTCATGCCCTACCCGCTCGAGGTCGAGGTCGGCGGCGCGACCGTCTTTGTCCTGCCGATCGAGCGCACAGAGCGGCTGTAGGCGAGGCCCCGGTCAGCCATTGAGCTTTCGACCGGACCTCGTGGAATGCTGGGTGTTCCGGGTCCCGGCGCCGGATCAGGTCGACCTCCTCCTCATCCGCCGCGCGCCGGACCGAATCTTCCCCGGCCTCTGGCAATGCGTCAGCGGTGCCATCGAGCCCGAGGAGTCGGTACCGCTGGCTGCGCTTCGCGAGATCGAGGAGGAGACCGGGCTGGGCGAAGGCGCGCTGGAGGCGTTCTACGACCTCGATCAGGTCGAGCATTTCTACTGGCCGGAGCGGGACGAGCTCGTGTCGAGCTGCATCTTCGCAGCCCGGGCCCGTCCCGACGCTACGCCCCGGCTGTCACGCGAGCACGATGGGCTGCGCTGGGCGTCACCCGAGGAGGCGCTGCGACTGACTGTCTGGCCGGCCTACGACGAGTCGATCCGCCGGATCCGGCAGCATCTGCTGGACCCGGATCTCGCGCGGTGGTTCGAGGTGGACCGGCAGGGCCGCCGACTCGCCCGGTAGACTGGCCGCACCCCAGGAGGCTCCCTTGCTCGACAGCCCGGATTCCCGCGAGACGACGGCCACGGCGACCGCAGAAGCGCCGGCCAAGCGCCGCGTCTTCCGTTCGAAGGCCGACCACCTGCGCACCACCTACGGCTTCGAGGACGTCTCGCTCGCGCCCGGAACCCGCACCGTCGAGCCCAGCGAAGTCGAGCTTTCGCAGCTCCTCTGGGGCCTCGACCTGGGAATTCCGATCCTCGCCGCGGCGATGGACGCGGTCGTCGATGCCCGCTTCGCCGGCGCACTGGCGAGCCTGGGCGGGCTGGCGGTACTCAACCTCGAGGGCGTGCAGACGCGCTACGAGGACGCGGACGCCGTCCTGGCTCGAATCGCGGCCGCGGCCGATGGCGAGGTCCAGGACCTACTCGCCGAGGCCTACGCCGAGCCGATCCGCGACGACCTGATCGCACGGCGGATCGACGAGATCCACGGGGCCGGCTCGCCGGCTGCCGTCGCGGCGACGCCGGCAGCGGCGCGTCGACTTGGCCCGTTCTGCGCCGAGCACGGCGCGGATCTCTTCCTGGTCCAGAGCCAGGTGAGCAGTGCGCGGCACCTGGCCAGCGGCTACGACCCCCTTTCGCTCGAAGAGTTCACGCGTTTCATGCCGATCCCGGTCGCGGTCGGCAACACCACGAACGCGGAAGCGGCGTTCCAGCTCATGGAGCAGGGCGCTGCGGCCGTCTTCGTCGGCGTCGGGCCTGGCGCCGCATGCACGACACGCGAGGTCCTGGGCATCGGCGTGCCGCAGGTCACCGCGGTGAGCGACGTCGCGGGGGCCCGTGACGCCTACTTCGCGGAGACGGGCCGCTACATCCCGATCGTGGCCGACGGAGGCATGCGCCGTGGTGGCGAGCTTGCGAAGGCGATCGCGGCCGGCGCCGACGTCCTCATGCTCGGGTCGCCGCTCGCTCGCGCCGCCGAGGCTCCCGGCCGGGGCACCAACTGGGGCATGGCCGCGCCGTCACCGACCCTCCCGCGCGGCACGCGCATCAAGGTCGGGACGAGCGGCACCCTGGAGCGGATCCTGCTCGGACCGGCACACGTCACCGACGGGTCGGAGAACCTAGTGGGGGCGCTGCGGCAGTCGATGGCGGCGCTCGGCGCCTCGTCGATCCGCGAGATGCAGGCGGTCGAGATGGTGTACGCGCCGGCAGTTGTCACCGAAGGAAAGTCCTGGCAGCGACGCTGACTGTCGAACCGCAAGGATGCCGTTCGTCGTAGCGGTAGCAAGGGCGCGATTTGACGGAGAGGAGAGTCGGCGATGGTCAAGGTCGCCTATGACGTCGCCATCGGGCGCAACCCGCAGGAGGTGTTCGACTACATCACCCAGGTCGAACGCATCCCCGAGTGGCAGAGCCAGGCAGGCGTCAAGAAGGTCACGCGGGACACGGCCGTCCCGCTCGCGGTCGGATCGAGCTTCCGGATGGATCGCGAGTCACGCGGACGGACGGCGGCGATCGATTG
>DASXSA010000181.1:0-3846 GCA_036506235.1 Candidatus Limnocylindrales bacterium
ACGGCGTAGGTCAGCCACGTCACGAGCGCGGCCGTCTCCTTCGGGTCCCAGCCCCAGTAGCGCGACCAGGCGATCGAGGCCCACCACGAGCCCAGGATGATCATCGTCGCGAAGATCGGGAAGCCGATCACAACCGCGCGGTAGGCGACCTCGTCGAGCACCTTGTGGGACGGCAGCCACGCGAACCGGTCGTTCCTGCCCTGGACGAGGTAGGCGACGCCGGCGGCAAAGCTCGTTGCGAAGATGCCGTACGCAATCGTCGCCATGCCTACGTGGATCGTGAGCAGCGGCCGGTTCTCGAGGGCCGGCACCAGGGGCTTGATGTCGGACGGCAGTGAGGCTGCGTACAACAGCAGGCCCAGCGCGACACCAACAGGCAGGAAGCCGATCGCCTGGATCGGGTAGCGCCGCTGCAGCAGGGTGTAACCGGCGACGATCGTGAACGAGAACGCGACCGTGAACTCGAACATGTTGCCCCACGGACCGCGTCCGACCAGGTAGGCGCGCAGCGCCATCGAGCTGCCGATCAGGGCGAGCGCGATGAGCGTCAGCGCGAGGGCTGCCGGCGCGATCCGGCTCGTCTGATCGCCCGCCAGGCCGCCGGACCCCATCGACGATCGTTCCTCGATCCGCTCGACGAAGCTGCCCGTCACGGCGCCGGCGAAGGCAGGCTGCGGTTGCCGAGGCGCGATCGCGGCCAGAACACGTCGGCCGTTGGCGAGGAGGACGGTGTTGGCGACGTGCGCGGCGAAGGCCAGCGCCATCGCGATCACACCGATGCTGAACAGCAGGCCGGAGAGTCGTTCCACGTTCGCCTCCTGGCGATCTCGGGCTCGGGATCAGGCGGCCGCGGCGCCGCCGGGCGGCGGACCGGGCACCCTGCGAAGATCCATCCCACGCGGCAGCTTCTCGGCCTTCAGGACGAGGCCGCAGTTGCCGCACGTGTCGATCTCGGCCGGGCGCCCAAGCCCGCAGCGCGGGCAGCGCACGACCAGCACCCTGCCGCAGACGTCGCAGCGGGTGGTGCCAACCGGATAGATGAGTGCGTCCTGGAAACAGTACGGCTCGCCCGCGGGGAACTGCGGATAGCCGTCGCGGCCGATCGGGGCACTGCGCGGTCCCGGGTCCACGAACCGCGGCGCGGCACCACGCGGCTTCACGATGAAGTACCAGACCCAGAAGATCGCCAGGATCGTGAGCAGCGGCCCGACGACGCCCAGGACGATCAGGATCGGGAGCATGAGGATCACCGATCCCCAGTCGGGGATGATCACCTTGCTGAGCAGGTCGAGCAGCTGGGTCCAGCCCGCGTTGAGCGTGTCGACGATGCTCACGGCGGCATTCTAGCCGGGCCTCCCGCGGTCGGCCCCCGAGCGGCGCCGTGCCGTCCGGCGGGGGTTGCCGCGCTTGGTCGTTGCGCCGCGTCCCGGCCGCCACGGACGCCTGGTCTCCGACACCTCGTCCTTCGAGGAGCCCGCTTCACCAAGACCGAGGGTGGCGTCCTCGGGCGGGGGCTTCGCTCGACCGGACGAGGGACTGGACAGCCGCGCCCTCCCAAGCCGACCAACCAGCCAGGCGGTGCCGATGACCCTGGCGTCCCAGCGCCTGATGCGTGCGCCCAGGTCGCGGTCGTCGGTGACGACGAGCACGCTGGCGGCGGAGCCGGCGGCGTGGCTGTCCCTGGCGATCTGCACGATGACATCGTCCGCGGACCTCCGACCCGCGTAGCGCACGCCGAGCCCGGACGCGATTCGCGCCGTCGAGAGGCCACGGTCCGGGGGACCGTCGAAGACGAGCTGGATCGACGTCTCGCCCGGAATGACACCACGAAGACGCCCGACGATCGCCGCCGCGGGGCCGACCTCGGACGCACGCCCGCGCAGGGCGTGGAGGAGATTGGAGCCGTCGACCACGAGCAGCTCGACTCCAGCCAGCGGATCGCGGCGGGTCGTCATCCCGGGATGGTGGCAGATGCCCCCGCTGTGCGCGCCCGGCCGGTCCGCGCCGGGGCCTCGGCGAGAGCCTGGGCTAGGATCGGGCGATGCTCCTGCTCGTCGATCTCGACGGCGTCGTCTATCGCGGCCCGGAGCCTGTTCCCGGGGTTGCCGAGGTCCTCGTCAGGCGCGCCGGCCTGGGCGACGGGATCGTCTATGTCACGAACAACTCCATGCACTACCGGGCCGATTACGTCGCGCGCCTCAGGTCAATGGGCCTGCCTGTCACCCCGGATCGGGTCGTCAGCGCACCCCGGGCGACCGCGCTTTACCTCGTCGAGCACAACCCGCCGGCCAGGCGGGTGCTGGCCGTGGGAGCGCTCGGTCTGCGCCGGGAGCTGGGCGACGTCGGGCTCGAGGTCGTTGCGGTGGACGAGGCTGCACAACGGGCGGTCCACGAGCGAATTGACGGCTTCGTGGCCGCGCGCAGGCCGGACACGGTGGTCGTCGGCCTCGATCCGGACCTGACGTATGACCGGATCGCTGTGGCGGCCGACGCCGTGCGAGCGGGCGCACGTTTCGTCGCAACGAACCGCGATCCGACTTACCCCACCGAACGCGGGCTGGCACCGGGTGCCGGCTCGGTGGTGGCGGCGATCCAGGTCGCGAGCGGCGTCGAGCCGGTCGTCATCGGCAAGCCCGAGCCGCTGCTGCTCGAGGAGGCGGCCCGGGTCGGGGGCGCCTCGCCGTCGGACGTGATCATGGTGGGCGACGGCGTGCTGACCGACCTGCCCGCCGCCCGCGCCCTGGGCGCCAGGACGGTCCTGATGCTCACCGGCGTCTCGACGCGCAAGGAGGTGGACGCGCTGCCGGCCGACGAGCGCCCGGCCGCCATCGCCGAGGACGCGAAAGAGCTCGAGGCGGCCCTGGAGGCGCTGGCTAAAGGCTGAGGCCGGTGCCGGCGGCCCAAGCGTCGAACTCGGCCGCGAGGGCGCTCCGGGCGTCCACGTCGGCGAAAGCGACCTCCAGCGCCCGTCGATCGATCGCCCACAGCTCGGCGAGGCTGAGGCCGCCGGGCTCCATCGCCCGTTCGTATTCGACGGTGAGCGGGAGGTCGGAGACCGTCAGGGAGTCGGTCGACAGCGTGACCGACACGCCCCTTCGGTGGAGGCGTGCAAGCGGATGGTCGGCGCGCGATGGGACGATGCCCGCCTGGACATTGCTGGTCGGGGCGAGGTCGAGCGTAACGTTCCGTGCGATCAGCTCACCGCAGAGGTCATCGTCGCTGGCGGCCACGGCTCCGTGGGCAATGCGCTCGGGCGCCAGCTCGAGGGAGCGGCGGACCTGCGCCGGCCCGCCCCATTCACCGGCGTGAATCGTGAGGTGCAGGCCGGCCTCCCGCGCGGCCGCGAACGCCCGGGCGTGCGGAAGCGGATCCGGAAAGGCTGCCTCTGGTCCGGCGAGGTCGAAGCCGGTCAGGCCACGGTCCTGGAAGCTCGCGGCGACTTCGGCCAGCCGGGCGTTCTCGGCGGGCTCGTGGGAGCGGATCGCGGTGCAGATCAGGCGAACGGCCGTGCCCGTGTCCCGGGCCGCTCGCGCCGCACCGGCGCAGACCGCCTCGATACCTTCGGCGAGCGGCAGCTCCTGCCGGGTGTGGAGCAGGGGTCCCCAGCGGATCTCCAGGTAGCGGACGTTCTCGGCCGCCTTGAGCTCGACGAGCTCCTCGGTGACGCGCGTGAGGGCGTCGGCGTCCTGGAGCAGCGCGATCGGTAGGTCGAACGCGCGCAGGAGCGCCGCCTGTGACGCGCCGACCGGGGGTGCGACGAGCGCGGCGCGCATCGACCCTTCATCGCGCGGCGCGTCCACGTCGCGCGTCCGCGCCAGCTCCAGGGCGGTCGCCACGAGCAGCGAG
>DASXSA010000182.1:0-3678 GCA_036506235.1 Candidatus Limnocylindrales bacterium
ACGTTCTTCAACGTGATCGCGGGCCTCGGCGATCCGACCGCGGGGGCGATCGAGTTCCTCGGCGAGCGGATGGTCGCCCGGCCCGTGCGCGCCTGGGCGGAGCCGATTTTCTGGTTTGTGGCTCCGGTTCCCGTGGCCATCGTGGCCGGCGCCCTCCTCGCTTCGGGATCAACCATTCTTGGGCAGATCCTGGCGCTGGTTGCGCTGGGGCTCCTCGTGGTGTCGCTGCTCGTCGCCGTCATTCGGCCACCGTGGTACATCCGCGTGCTCCACCGGGTCGGCATCTTTCGCAGCGCCCGGCCGAACGAGATCGTGAGAATGGGCATCGGCAGGACGTTCCAGAACATCCGCCTCTTTCGGGACATGACCGCGCTCGAGAACGTCATGGTCGGCCAGCATTCCCGGATGCGCGCGGGATTGGTCGACGCGGCGCTCCGCCTGCCCCGCCACACCGCCGAAGAGAAGGAGGTCCGCGAGACGGCGCGCCGCTGGCTCGGCTACGTCGGACTCCGTGGCCGCGACGACGAGCTGGCCCGCAACCTCCCGTATGGCGACCAAAGGCGTCTCGAGATCGCGCGTGCGCTCGCGAGTCAGCCCAAGCTGCTGCTGCTCGACGAGCCGACTGCCGGGATGAACCCTTCGGAGACCGGCCAGATGACCGGGCTGTTCGAACGCATTCGTACGGAGCTGGGGATCACCGTGCTCCTGATCGAGCACGACATGCGCGTGGTCATGGGCGTGAGCGACCGGGTGACTGTGCTCGATCATGGCGAGAAGATCGCCGAGGGGTCCCCGGACGTGGTGCGCGCCGACCCGCGCGTCATCGAGGCCTACCTGGGCACGGGTGCCACCTGATGACAGAGCACAGTCCCGACCAATCGGAGCAGACGACCGGGTCCGCGGAGTCCGGGATCGCGGCCGCTGCCGCTGCAACGGTAAGCGCTGCGGCACCGGCATCGTCGCCTGCCGAGCGAAACGGCAAGATGGTGCTCCGCCTGGCCGACGTACACACGTACTACGGCCACATCCACGCGCTGCAGGGCGTCTCGCTGGAGGTGCGCGAGGGCGAGATCGTGACCTTGCTCGGCTCGAACGGGGCCGGCAAGACCACGACCCTCAAGACCATCAGTGGACTCCTCCACCCGCGCGAGGGAAAGGTCGAATTCGAGGGCGACGACGTCTCGCGCGTGCCCCCCCACGAGCTGGTGCGTCGGGGAATCGGGCAGTCCCCCGAGGGCCGGCGGATCTTCAGCCGGATGACCGTGATGGAAAACCTGCAGATGGGCGCCTTCAGCCGGCCGGACCGCCGCAACCTCAAAGGGGACTTCGACCGGGTCTTCGAGCTGTTTCCGCGGCTCGCCGAGCGACGATCCCAGGCGGCCGGGACACTTTCCGGCGGCGAGCAGCAGATGCTGGCCATCGGCCGGGCACTCATGTCGCGGCCCCGGCTGTTGCTCCTCGACGAGCCGTCGCTCGGCCTCGCGCCGATCCTGGTCGCGCAGATCTTCTCGATCATTCGTGAGATCAATGCCCAGAACACGACCATGCTGCTCGTGGAGCAGAACGCGCTCCAGGCGCTCAACATCGCCCACCGCGGGTACGTACTGCAGACGGGACAGATCGTCCTGGGCGGGCAGGCGGCCGACCTGCGCGAGAATGCGATGGTGCGAAAGGTCTATCTCGGCGAGATGTGACCGGCCCTGCGGCAGGCGGGCCCGCCCCGCCTCGGGAGCAGGTCGTTCTGACCCGGCTACGCGGCCAACCCGGGCCGGGGTTTCGTCTGGTCGTCGCACTGCTGGCCCTCGGTCTTGCGGTCGCGGCCTGGAAGCCATGGGGCGCCAACAGCCCCTCTGAGGGCGGCTCGCCGCCAGGGGTGGGGATGGTGAGTGTCCGGCCGACAGCTTCGGGTGGGGCGACGCCACGGATCGCCAGCCCGTCCAGCACGCCGACCTTCGACCCGGACCGAAGCGCCTGCGAGGCCGGTGTCGGGTGGCGCGTGTTCGCGCTCGTGCACGACTCCGGCTTCAAGTCACGCATGTGGATTGCGATGGAGCCGGTGCCGGCGAGCGGTCCCGCCGATGCCGCAATTCCAACGATCCCCCTCGGTGGCGAGCGCGTCGCCGTGCTCGGGTACTGCACCGACTTCCGCTCCCACCCGAAGAGAACCGTCGTGCTGGCCGGGATCTGGCGAGTCGATTCCAGCGTCGCTTCGCAACTCGCTGTGAATGTCGCAGCCCAGTTCAGCCCGGACGACGCGGCGATGGGCCTGGTCCTGAACCCGCCGCTTACCAGCCTCAGGGCGTCTTCCTCCGGGCAACCGTCCTGGCAGCCCGGCCGCTACGTATTCGCCCTCGAGATCAAGGAAGGTGGGCGCACAGACGAGAGCTGGTTTGGTATCCGGGTGATCGCTCGTTGTCCGGCTCCGGGGAGTCCGGTGTCCGGCAGTCCGCCGCCGGGGAGTCCGGTGTCCGGCAGTCCGGCGTCGGGGAGTCGGGCGTCCGCCAGTCCCGCGCCGACCTCCCGCTCCCAGGCTTCGCCCCGCGTCGCACCACTGCCTCCGTCCAGCGGCTGCTGACGGCCGTGCCCGGCGGGTCTCGACGGACGGTCGCGGCAGTCATCGCGGCGGTGGGAATCGCTGCGATGAGCGGGTGCGGCCAGAGCCGGACGTCGTCCGGTCCGTCGCCAGAACCGAGCAGCAGCGCCACTGCCGCCGCCTCACCCACGGTTGGGCTTTCCGGCTGGCAGGTCGCGGACATCGAGCAGCCAGCGACGGTGACCGAGGCGCCCTCGAGCGCAGCCGTCTTCTGCTCGCCGTGTCACGCGCCTCAGGCCGACCTCCTGTTCGCGGTGGCTCGGACCTCCGTCGGGCTCGTCGCGGTCGGTGTCGAGCGGCCGGTGCCCACGCTCGCGGCGGTCTGGATGTCGCCCGACGGTCGGCAGTGGTCGCGCGTGCACGACTTCCCCGCCGAGGACGGGACCGGGGCGCTGGCCGTCGCGGCGGACGGGGCGCGGGTCGTGATCGTCGGAGCGGACCGTCGCGGGGCCGCGGCCTGGTCGTCGACTGACGGCCGGACGTGGGCGCGCGCACCCCGCTCCCCCCAGCTCGAAGGTCCCGACGGCGGGACGGGCATGTTCGCCGTAACGAGCTGGCGGGGCGGCTTCCTTGCCGCGGGTCACCGCGACGATCCCGCACGTGGTGAGGCGCACGCCGCCGTCTGGCACTCGGCCGACGGCCTTGCCTGGCAGCGGGTGGCCGATGACCCGCCGTTCTCCGGTGCACGGATCCTGGGCCTCACAGGGACGGATTCGGCAGTCGTCGCCGTCGGCGGAACCGACACGAGCGCTGGCCCGCCGGGACTGGCGTGGCGCTCGTCCGACGGCGATCACTGGACGAGAATCTCGAGCCCGGCCGTCGCCGCGGGAGTCCCACAGGCGATCACGTCGCGCGATGGCCGGTTCATCGCGGTTGGGGTCGATGCCAACGACACCGGCTCGACGGTCTGGTCGTCCCCCGACGGGAGCACCTGGACGAAGAGCCCGAACCAGGAGTCGTTCCAGGCCAATGGCAGTCCACTCCGCATGGCAGCGGTCGCCCCGACCGCAAGCGGGCTCGTGGCCGTCGGCTGGCAGTGGGACGGCGGCAACGGCTCGGCCGCCGTGTGGCAGTCCGCGGACGGC
>DASXSA010000183.1:0-4404 GCA_036506235.1 Candidatus Limnocylindrales bacterium
GGGTCATCCAGCCCTCGAACACCGGTCCGTCGACCCGCCCGCCAGACTTCACGGCCGACCCGACGGGCGGCAGGAAGTGGTCGTTCGAATAGAGGGCTCCGAAGCCGCGCTCATCGATCGCACGGCCCGCGGCCATCAGCGCATCCCAGCTGGTGAACTGACCCCACACCTGGAAGTCAAGCCCGATCGAGGGGCCCTTCATCCGGATGCCAAGTCCGCCGCCACCTCGTGGACCCGAACGACGCGACCCTCGCGTCGTGCCCGATCGGCGGCGACGGCAATCGCGAACGCCGCCCGTCCATCGTCGCCATTCGGGGTGACGCTGCGGTCCTCCCGGATGGCCGCTGCGAACGCTCGCGCCTCGGCCGCGTAGGCGGCAGCGAATCGCGGTTCGCTGGAGCCCGGGACCGGCAGCGCCCCGATGAACGCGCTGGCATCGGGGCCGTGGACCTCCGTCCGCACGTCCTCGCCGTAGGCCACGCGGCGGCTCAGCTCCACGCTGCCAAGTGCTCCCGACGCGAACCGCAGCCCGACCACGGCCACATCCGCGTCGTCCAACCCCGCGAACGCGGGATCGACGAGCCCGCCCATGGCGGAGACTTCGGTGACCTCGTCGGCGAGCAGGTATCGCGCCGCGTCGAATTCGTGGATGCCCATGTCGACCAGGATGCCGCCGCTCACCGCAGGGTCGAGGAACCCGGCCGGAGCCGGATCCGTGTCGTACTGGCGGCTGTTGAAGAGCCTGGGCCGCCCGAGCTCGCCCGCGGCGATCCGCTCGCGCGCCCGAACGTACTCGGGGTCGTGCCGGCGCATCAGGCCCACCTGCAGGCGTACGCCGGCCCTCGAGACCTCAGCGAGCATGGCGTCCGTGTCGGCCATCGTGAGCGCAAGCGGTTTCTCGCACAGGATGTCGCGCCCGGCGGCGGCTGCGGCCTCCACCACGGGTCGATGGTGCACGGACGACACCGCGACCAGCACGGCATCCACACCTGGGGCCGAAATCGCGGCCTCGTAGTCGGCAAACGCCCGCACGCCGCCGAGCTCGGCGCCCAGGCGCCTGGCGGCCTCGAGGTTGACGTCGGCGATCGCGGTGATTTCGATTTCAGGCACGCCCCGGGCGATCAGCCTCGCGTGCCCGCTGCCCATCCTCCCCGCGCCAACGATCGCCAGGCCGAGGCGCCCCACTAGGCCTGGCCGCCCGCGCTCACACGCTGGTAGAGCACGACCCGCCAGCCGAAGGTGCCGGTCTCGGCGACGGGCAGCAGTCCTTGATCGGCGACTCGTCGGTCGATGAGCGCATTACGGTGCGCATACGGCCGATACGGTGACCGGCGAACGGCGAACAGCAGGCGCTCCAGCCACAGCCCGGCGCGGACGATCCAGCGATCCCGCGGAACGACGACTCCGTACAAACGCGTCGCGAGGCGGGCGGATCGCGTGACGAGCGAGTCCACGTCGCCGTAGCAGCAGATCACGCGGTCGAGCGTCACGACGTCGGCCGCCTCGATCTCACCCGAGCGGCGAACGAAGTCGCCTTCGACCAGGTCCATCCGATCGAGCAGGTCGTTCCGCCGAGCCTCGTCGCGGGCGACTGCGAGGTACGCGGGCGAAGCGTCGCAGAGCACCGCGTGGGTGGCGCCCACGCGAAGCAGCTCCTGATCGATGACCCCGATTCCACCCCCGACATCGAGGACCGTGGCTCCAGACACCCCGTGGTTCCGGATGAGGTCGAGCAGCATGCGCGTCGATCGGTCCGGGCCCTTCTGGCGATACCGCTGGCGATCTCGTTCAGCCGTCCGCCGGTCGAAGATCGACGCGAAGGTGTCACACCCGCATGCATCCACCGACTCGGTATATCACGGCGCCGGTCGCCGGATTTCGGCCATTGACGCTGCCGCCGAAAATCGACGTCGACGATGACGCGCTCAGGCCTCGCGGCCCCCTCCGGCATTCGCCTCGGCCTGCGAGCGAATCTCGGCCAGTTCGCCCTGCTCGTGGCCGTGAACGCGCTCGTCGGCGGCATGGTCGGGCAGGAGCGGACCGTCGTTCCGCTGCTGGCGACCGAGATTTTCGGGCTCACCGGCGTGGCCTCCACGCTGACGTTCCTCCTGGCCTTCGGACTCACGAAGGCCGGTTCGAACCTCGCGGCCGGTGCGCTCGCCGATCGCTACGGCCGGAAGCCCGTGCTCGTCGCCGGCTGGCTGATCGGGCTGCCGGTGCCGTTGCTCCTGATCTGGGCCCCGAACTGGACGTGGATCGTCCTGGCGAACGTCCTGCTCGGCGTGAACCAGGGGCTGACGTGGTCGACGACGGTGATCATGAAGATCGACCTCGTGGGGCCGAGGCGCCGCGGGTTCGCGATGGGCCTCAACGAAGCGGCCGGGTATGGAGCGGTCGCCGTGACTGCGCTGGCAACCGGTGTCCTGGCGGAGCGATTCGGGCTGCGCCCGGTGCCCTTCCTGCTGGGCCTCGCCTATGCGGCCCTCGGTCTCACGTTGTCGACGCTCCTGGTCCGCGAGACGTCCGGGCACGTCGCCCAGGAGGCGGCCGCCACGACCGCGGGCGATCGACCGAGCTGGCGAGCGGTCTTCCTCCGGACGACGTTCACCGAGCCGTCGCTCTCCGCTTCCTGCCAGGCCGGCCTGGTCAACAACCTCAACGACGGCATGGCCTGGGGCCTCCTGCCGCTGTACTTCGCGGCGGCCGGTTTGTCCGTCGGGGAGATCGGCATCCTGGCGGGTGCCTACCCGGCCGTGTGGGCGGTCGCCCAGATCGGAACCGGGGCGTGGTCGGACCGAGTGGGTCGCAAGCCGCTGATCGTGTCCGGGATGCTCATCCAGGGACTCGCGATTGCCCTGATCGCGGCAGGTTCGTCATTCGGGACCTGGCTCCTGGCGGCAGTCGGCTTGGGACTCGGCACCGCACTGGTGTATCCGACGCTGCTGGCGGCCGTCGCGGACGTCGCCGCCCCGGGCTGGCGTGGCTCGGCAGTCGGCGTGTATCGGCTGTGGCGGGACCTCGGGTTTGCTGTCGGCGCGCTGGTGACTGGGCTCGTGGCGGACGCCGCCGGGATGGCCAGCGCGATCTGGGTGGTGGCAGCCATCACCGCCTTGTCCGGCCTCGTCGTTCTCCTGCGCATGCGCGAGACCCGGACGCTCGGCTGACGAGACTCGCGAGGACCGATGCTATCCTCGGCCGCAGGGCCGTTCGTCCGACGGCTGCGCAATCGACGAACGCGGCCAAGGCGAGCCCGATGAGCAACAGGACCCAGCCCAGCCCCACGGTCGCACCGTCGTCCGAGACGCCAAGCTCGGCCCTCGTGCCAATGGATCAGCGCTGGCGAGGCATTCTCCGAGGTGAATCCCCGCTTGCACTGACTCAGCGGTTCGGGCGGCGGGCCTACTCGCTCGTGCCGGCCTCGGTTCGGTGCAAGTTCTGTAACGCGCCGTTCCGCGGGTCCTACGCCGGGATCTTTGGCCGGCTCGGATATACCCCGTCGCGCAAGAACCCGAACATCTGCGAGCGCTGCATTGAACGCGCGCCCGAGGGCGGCGCGCTCGTCCCGGTCAGCGTGCTATTCGCGGACGTGCGCGGCTACACGTCGATCGCCGAACGGCTGTCCAGCTTCGAAACGACCGTCCTCCTGAACCGCTTCTATCAGGCTGCCTCCGAGGCCCTGCTCGCGCACGACGCGGTGCTCGGCCAGATCGCCGGAGACGAGGTGATGGCGATCTTCGTGCCGGGGCTGGCGGGGTCCGGCTATCCGAAGCATGCAGTCGCGGCTGGAGAGGCGCTTCTTCGCCGCCTCGGCTACGGCACCGGAGCGCGCTGAATCGACGTCGGGGTGGGGATCAGCAGCGGCGAGGAGTACGTGGGCAATGTCGGTGGGGGAGGGTTCAAGGACTTCACGGCGATCGGGGACGTCACGAACACGGCGGCCCGGCTCCAGGCCGCGGCTCGCGGCGGCGAGATCGTCATGTGCTCGGCCACGTTCGGCGCCCTGGGAGGTGCCTACCCCGACGCCGAGCCCGATTCGCTCGAGCTGAAGGGAAAGAGCTCGAAGGTCGATACCTTCCGCATTAGGATCGACTAGACGCCGCGGGTCCGAACGTGGACCGGCTAGGCTTCGGTCGTGGTCCCGCAGGTCACCTGGCCCCAGGCGCTTGCCTGGCGGATGAAGCGACACATGCTCGACCCGATCGGCGGGGAGCCTGCCGACGAGGTCGTCCGGCGGTTGTGCGGCGTTCAGGCGCAGGTCGCTTCATCGGCCGAGCTGGCCATTCGAGTTCGCCAGAAAGCATCGAAGCCCGGCGACGTCGGCCGCGCCCTGGCGGACGGTCGCCTGATCAAGACGTGGGCGATGCGCGGCGCACTCCATTTGCTCACGCCCGAGGAAGGCGGCGC
>DASXSA010000184.1:0-15382 GCA_036506235.1 Candidatus Limnocylindrales bacterium
ACGCGCGGCTCCTCGCTGAAGATACCCAGCGGCACATGAGCGGGCCTCCCGATGCGCGCGACGGCCGTCTGGCCGATGGGGAGCCTGCCGAACGAGCCGAACGTCCGCCACTGGAGGTCAGCCCGACGGCTCGCTGATCCCTCAGGACGTGGGCTTGCCCTGCGCGGCCTCACGCTGTTTGGCACTGCTGGGCGTCGGTCCGTGGATGAGCGTCGTCCCGATGACCGCCAGGCACGCGCCGGCGAATGGTCCGACCAGGTAGATCCACACCACGTCGAGGGTGCCGCCCACGATTGCGGGGCCAAGAGACCGGGCGGGATTCATCGATGCCCCGCTGAGCGGACCCCCGAACAGGCCGTCGAGGATGATCGTCCCGCCGACCGCCAGCGCCGCATTCGGCCCGATGAGCTGGTAGCGGTCCGCAGTTCCGAGAATGACGCTGACCAGCAGCCAGGACAGCAGGACCTCGATCGCCAGGGCCTGGTAGAGGTCGACGTGCGGGACGGTGCTGCCGACGTGCTCGACGGGTCCCAGCACCGCGAGCAACAGCGCCGCCGCCACGAGCGCGCCCAGCACCTGCGCCGCCCAGTAGACGGGCACGAGCACCCACGGAAACAGCCGCTTCAGCGCGAACGCGAGGGTTACGACCGGGTTGAAGTGGGCACCCGAGGCGTCGCCCTGTGCATAGATCAGGGCCATGACGAGCAGACCCGGCGCGGCGGCACGCGCGACCAGGTCCACCTCGCCGCCCGAAATCGCCGCGGCCATGAGCCCGCCCGCCGCGACGCTGGTCAACGCAAAGGTTCCGCTGGCCTCCGCGAGGAAACGCCGGGCCAATGACCCGGCGTCCTCATGTTCTGGATGTCGTTCGTTCGTTTGCCTGTTCATGAGCCTCCCTCGGAGGGCCGGTCAGACCGACCGAGGGAGGCAGGATCGGCTGTCGATCAGCTGCGTCGGCGAACACCCCAGAGACCGCCGAGGAGCAGCAGGATCAGCACGATGACGACTAGCAGAAGCAGCATTGGAACCTCCTTTCCTGCCAGGGCGATGCTCGTCCGGACGGCATCACGTACGCGTTGCGGGAGCCGGGTGCCGCTCGCAGGGAGGGTTGCAGACCACGCTCGCTGTTCAGGGCTGAGGGCGCGCTTCGAGCGGAACATGGCGTTCCCGGTCTGGAACGTGACGTGACCGTTACAACCCCGGGCCCCCCGCTTCCCGCACAATCGACGCATGGCCGCGCGCATCCTGCTCGTCGAGGACGACCCGTCCATTCGCGAGATCACGACCCTTGGCCTCACCGCTGCCGGCTACGAGATCTCCACCGCCCCGGACGGACGGGCCGGGCTCGCGCTCTTTCGCGCCGAGCCACCAGACGCCGTGGTCCTGGACGTCATGCTGCCGGTGCTCGACGGGCTCAGCGTGGCTCGGGCGATCCGAGCCGAGTCCTCCGTTCCCATCGTGATGTTGACGGCACGGACCGACACCTTCGATGTCGTGGCCGGCCTCGAGGCGGGCGCGGACGACTACGTTCGCAAGCCTTTCGAGCTGCCCGAGCTGCTGGCACGCCTCCGCGCCGCCCTGCGCCGGACGTCCGACGCGTCGCCAGCGGTTCTCCGGCTGGGACCACTCGAGATCGATGAAGGGGGCCACTCGGTCCGCCGCGACGGACGAGAGGTGACCCTGAGCCACACCGAGTTCCGGCTCCTGGCCGAGCTGGCCCGCCGCCCGGGACAGGTGCTCACGCGTGACCTGCTGCTGGATCGCGTCTGGGGTTACGACTATCTCGGCGACTCGCGCCTCGTGGACGTCGCGATCCAGCGCCTGCGCTCCAAGGTGGAAGTGGATCCAGCCAATCCGCAGCTGATCCTGACCGTCCGTGGCGCGGGCTACAAGGCGTCACGCCCGGACCCGGGCAGCTGATGCTTCGGGGAGTCCGCGGCCGACTGACCCTCACGATCATCGGCCTCGTCGCGCTCACGTCCCTGGTCCTCGGCGTCGCCGCGTACGCGTACGTTGCGACATCGCTGCGCGACCAGCAGGTCGAGGCCGCCCGTGACCTGACCAACTTCAACGTCTCTGTGCTCGCCGCGGAACGAGTCCCGCCAGGGACGGCTCGAGACGACAGGCGCTGGAAATCGCTGGTGGACGCCTTCACGCTCCGCGGCGTTACCGGGACGGTCGTCGACTTCGGCGACGGCGATCCCTTCGCGTCCGGCCTCGACGCGACCTCGGACTTCCGCCAGCTCTCCCCGTCGCTGCGCTCGATTGCGGAGGGCGGCAGCATCGGCTACGAGCGGCTGACCGTTGACGGCCGGTCGCTGCTCGTGACGGCAGCCCGACGCGCGCCGGACGAACCGACGTTCTACTTCTTCTTCGACGCGTCCGAGGTGGAGGGCGCGATCCAGCGCCTCGGTCAGGCCCTTGCCGTCGGCGGCCTGGTCCTGGTCCTGGTCGCGGCGGTCGTCGCCCGGGCCCTGGCGCGACGGCTGCTCGATCCCGTCCGGAGCGCGGGAAACGCCGCGGAGCGGATGGCGACCGGCGACCTGTCGGCGCGACTCGATGTCGAGTCGGGCGACGAGTTCGGTCGCTGGGCGGCCTCATTCAATCGCATGGCCGCCTCGTTGGAGGCGACCGTCGCCGAGCTCCGGGCCGCCGAGGCTCGCGAGCGGCGCTTCGTGGCCGACGTCTCGCACGAGCTGCGAACGCCGCTGACGGCGCTGGTCAACGAGGCCTCGATGCTGAAGGAGCACCTCGACGACGTGCCGCCGGGCGGGCGGCGTGTGGGCGAGCTCCTCGTGGCCGACATCGCGCGCCTGCGGGCGCTCGTGGATGACTTGATGGAGGTCTCGCGCTTCGACGCTGCCGCCGAGCAACTCCAGCCGACCGAGTTCGATCTGGAGACCTTCGTGCGCGCGGTGGTCCGCGCCCACGCTCCTGATGCGGGTGTCGCAATCGGACCCCATGCGGGGCAGGTGGTCGCGGATCGCCGCCGCCTGGAGCGCGTGATCGGCAACCTGCTCGACAACGCCCGGGTGCACGGAGAAGGCGCACCGATCGAGGTCGCGGTCGACCTGACGGGCGACGTACGGGGTAAGGGTGAGCTCCTGGTGGCTGTCCTCGATCGTGGGCCGGGCGTCCCGCCGGATGAGCTGCCGCTGGTCTTCGAGCGTTTCCACAAGGCCGACCCGTCGCGCCACCTCGGGGGAAGCGGCCTGGGTCTGGCGATTGCCCGCGAACACTCGCGACTCCTTGGCGGGGAGCTGACGGCCGCTCCCCGGACCGGTGGAGGCATGCGCTTCGAGCTCCGGGTTCCTGTGACACGTTCGTTACCCATGGGCGACGGGACGGTGACCGGCGACGAGCAGGCTGGCGCGGCATTGGAACCCAACACGGAGACCGCGACATGAATCGCCACCACGTTTCCCGTTCGATCGCCGCGCTTTTCACGGGACTCCTCGTCGTCGCTGCGTGCACCGGGGCTGTGGGGGTTGCGGGCCCTCTGTCCAGCCCTTCCTCGACGGACGAGGAATCGCCTTCGCCGAGCGCCTCGCCGGCCGGCAGCCCGTCGAGCAGCCTGGCTGCTTCGGGCTCACCGTTGGCCTCGAGCACGCCCGCGAACTCGCCCAGTCCCTCGACGAGCGCGAGCGGCGCCTCGACGGACCTCACGATCTATTTCTTCATGGATGGCAAGCTCGCTGCGGTCCACCGCGAGGTCCCGAAGACCGTCGCAGTCGCCCGCGCAGCGATGAACCAGCTCCTCGCCGGCCCATCCTCGAGCGAGGCGTCGGCCGGGCAGCTGACCACCGAGATCCCTGACGACGTCCTGCTGCTCGGGATCTCCATCGCCAACGGCACCGCCACAGTGGACCTGTCCCGCGAGTTCGAGTCGGGCGCCGCGGCAGCCGACATGGTCGCCCGCGTCGCGCAGGTCACCTACACGCTCACACAGTTCTCGAACGTGGACCGCGTCGCCCTTCGTCTCGACGGGCAACCCGCCCTGGACCGTCCGGCCACGCGCGACGACTATCGCGACTACAGCCCGTCGATCCTGGTGGATCGGCCGGCGTGGGGCGGAACGCTCGCCAACCCCGGCCGCATTACTGGCGAGTCGAACGTCTTCGAGGCGCAGTTCCGCGTCCAGATCCTGACTGCGAGCGGCAAGGTTCTCGCCGATCAGCAGGTGCACGCCGCGTGTGGGACCGGCTGTTGGGGCGCCTTCGACGTCATCGTTCCCTACCGGGTCGGTTCCGACCAGCCCGGCCGGCTCAAGGTCTACAACCTGTCGGCAAAGGACGGCTCGGTCGAGGACGTCAGGGTCTACCAGGTCCAGCTGACCGCCGGCTGATCCCCTCGCCCGATCACCGAACGTCCCGGAGTCCGCTCCGGGACGTTCGTTCGTTTGTGGTCGTGGAACTTTCGACCCATGGTGCCCCGGCGCAACCGAATGCATCGTGCCCTCAGCCGTCGCGCCCCCCGTCCGGTTGCGACGCTCTCTGCAAGGGGGCAGCTCTACACGTGGCTTCCACGGCTATGCCGGCGCCGGCGCATGTCCACCACTCGACCAGCTCGCGCGCGTTCCGCTGATCGGCGCTCGCGGGCGCGGGCGGCGGTTCCGGAGGGGGGGCGCTTCCGGATCCGGTCACTGCTCGGCCGGATCGCGTCATCGACGACCGGAACATCGCGCGTCTGGGCGCTGACCATCGTCCTGACCGCGTTTGCGGCGGTTCTGGCGGCGCTCGAGGTTCCGGCCCGGGAGGCCGCACGGCCGCCGCTGCCGGTGCCCTGGTGGGCGATTGCGATCCTCTTCTACGCGACCGAAGCGAAGGTCGTCCACCTCCACATCGGCCGCAGCGCGCACTCGTTCTCGATGAGCGAGATCCCGGTCGTGTATGGGCTGTTCTTCCTGCCTCCGGCCGAGTACATCGTCGCTCGGCTGCTGGGCGCGGGCCTCGCGCTGGTCATCACCAGGAAGCAGCGTTCGGTCAAGCTCGCGTTCAACCTGGCGCAGTTCCTGCTGTGCTCGGTGGTCACGCTGGGGATCGTCCACGTGCTGGACGATCCCGGCGGGAGCTTCGGCCCGCGGTCCTGGGGGACGGCCTTCCTGGCAACCTCGGCCGAGAACCTGCTCGGCGTGTTTGCCGTGACCGCCGCGATCTCGTTGGCGGAGGGCGTGGCGCAGTACGGCCGGATGCCGCGCATGTTCGTGATGGGCGGGGTCGTTTCGCTCACCAACACCAGCCTCGCGCTGCTCGTGATCACGGTGCTCTTCGTGGAGCCGGCGGCCTCGGTCCTGTTCGCGGTGCCGATCGCTGCCGTCTTCGTCGCGTATCGCGCGTACGTGTCGGAGCGGCAGCAGCACGAAGGCCTGGAGATGCTCTACGAGTCGACGCGGATTCTCCAGCGCAGCCCGGAGATCGACCGCGCACTGGTCTCGCTGCTCGATCACGCGCGGCGCATGTTCCGGGCCGAGATCGCCGAGGTGTCCCTGCTGCCGATGGAGGAGGGCCAGGAGATCCTGCGGACCGGCGTCGGGCCGGGCGAGGCGATCTCGATGATGCAGCCGATTGGCACGACGCTCGATGATCCGCGACTGGTCCAGTGCATCTCCGGTCGGCGCGCGTTCCTCGTCTCGCAGCTGGACATCGCGCGCGACGAGCCGGACGGAGGTCGGTTCAGGAACGCCGTCTACGCGCCGCTCGTCGGCGAGTCGAGGCTGGTGGGTGCCATCGTGGTTGCCAACCGGCTGAGCGACCTGAGCCCCTTCGACAGCGACGACCTCAAACTGTTCGAGACACTCGCCAGCCATACGGCCGTCGCCCTCGAGAACGGCCAACTCGAACAGTCGCTGAGCTCTCTGTCGCGGTTGAAGGAGGAGCTCCAGCACAAGGCCTACCACGACGCGCTGACCGGCCTCGCCAATCGGGCGTTCTTCGCGCAGAGCGTGGCGCAGCGTCTCGAATCGGCAGACGCCTCGGGTCTCGTTCCGGTCGTGCTCTTCCTCGACCTGGATGACTTCAAGATCGTCAATGACACCCTGGGACACGCCGCCGGGGACGCCCTGCTGGCAGCCGTCGGCGAGCGGATCCAGGGCACGCTCCGCGCCGGCGATCTCGCGGCCCGCATCGGCGGCGATGAGTTCGCCGTCCTGCTCTGGGATACGCCGGAACTTCCTGTCGCGCGACGCGTCGCGGACCGTCTGATTCGGGCCTTCGATACCGGCTCGCCGACCGACGGGGTCGCGACCGCGCGGGTGAGCATCGGCGTCGCGGTCGGCCAGCCAGGCTCCGGGTCCGCGGATGAGCTGCTGCGCAATGCTGACGTCGCCATGTATTCGGCGAAGGCCCGCGGCAAGAACCGGGTCGCGTTCTTCGAGCCGGAGATGGCCACGGCCGTTGTGGCTCGCCACACGCTGACCGCTTCGCTCCAGCGCGCCGTTGCGGCCGGCGAGTTCGTGCTCCACTACCAGCCCATCGTCGACATCAACAGCGGCCGGATGACTGGCGTCGAGTCGCTCATCCGCTGGGATCACCCGAGCCGGGGCATCATCTGGCCGGCCGAGTTCATCGGCTTCGCCGAGCAGTCGGACCTGATCCTGGAGATCGGCCGCTGGGTGATGGAGGAGTCGTTCCGCCAGGCGATCGACTGGCACGAACGATGGCCGCAGCTCCGAGGCCTCGAGATCAGCGTCAACGTAGCCGCGAGGCAGCTGGAGCAGCCCGATTTCGTCGATGAGGTCGCGGCGGCGATCGAGACCTCCGGCGTCGATGCGTCCACGGTCGTCCTGGAGGTGACCGAGACCACCCTGCTCCAGAACGTCGAGGACGCGATCGCCAAGCTGGAGGCGCTGCGCGAGCTCGGCGTGGGCATCGCGGTCGACGACTTCGGGACCGGTTACTCCTCGCTCAGCTACCTGCAGCGCTTCCCGGCCACGGCGATCAAGATCGCGCGCGACTTCGTCGCCGTCGACGATCGCGACTCGCACAGCTGGGAGCTGGCAAGCGCGGTGGTGTCGATGGGGCGTGCCCTCCGCCTGACGGTGATCGCCGAGGGTGTGGAGGAGGAGTTCCAGCTCGAGCGCCTCCGGAAGCTCGGTTGCGACCGGGCACAGGGCTACTACCTCGCCCGGCCGCTCGCCGCCGACGAGCTCGACCGGCTCTTCGCGCAGCGCGGCGTTGCACTGCTCACTTCTCAAGCCGAGGCCATCACGCTTCGTTGAGTCGGTGGCCGGGCGCGTGCCCGGTACGCGAGTCAGAGCGGTGTCCGCCGAACGGGCTATGCACCGATGCACCAGCCGGTACTTTCGCCCTATTGGGGTCCTGCCCCGAGCGGCCTAGCGTTCTCGGCGTCGGCAGTCAGATCTGTCGGCGATCGGTCTGAAACAGAGCAAACCCGCTGAGAAGCGGGGACGCAAAGCCAGGGATCTCGCGGGTTCACCCGCAAGACCGCCCGGTTGCCAGGCGCCGCATCAGCCTAGCCCTCCAGCAGGTGGACTTCGATGGTGCAGCCAGAACGAACGGCCTCGGACCGAGCGAGGAATTGGCGCCAGCAGCCCCGGGCATGGACCTGGGACTTCTTCGGATCGAGCCCGGTCCGATGACCCCCACTTTCGGCTGGAGCCTCGATTTCACGGGTCCGCGTCGCTTCGCGACGGCCCTCTCGCTCTGCCTCGCGCTGGCGACCTTCGGCATTCCCTCCGCTGCCGCTGCCTACAGCCCGGCGACCGACCCGAACTCCATGGTCAGCACCACCGCCTATACGGGCGCGCAGGCGTGGTGGGCCGCCGGCTTTACCGGCAAGGGCGTCGACGTGGCCCTGATCGACTCGGGCGTCTCGCCCGTCGACGGCCTCAACTCACCTGGCAAGATCGTGTACGGCCCCGACCTCTCGCTCGAGTCGCAGGCGTCCAACCTGACGAACCTCGACACCTTCGGTCACGGGACGTTCATGGCCGGTCTCATCGCCGGGCGCGACGCAACCCTCACGCCTCCCTACGACCAGGCGCCGGCGACCGCATACCGCGGCATGGCGCCCGACGCCCGAATCCTCAGCGTGAAGGTCGCGACCGCCGACGGCGGCACCGACGTTTCGCAGGTCATCGCCGCGATCAGCTGGGTCGTCCAGCATCGCCGCGACAACGGCCTGAACATCCGCGTCCTGAATCTTTCCTACGGCACGAACTCGACGCAGTGGTTCGGCGTCGACCCGCTCGCCTACGCGGTCGAGCAGGCCTGGGATGCGGGGATCGTCGTCGTCGCTGCGGCCGGCAACAGCGGCTACCAGACCAAGGGCTCGTCGCCGGCGCTGGCGAACCCCGCATACGACAAGCGGATCATTGCCGTCGGCGCTTCGGACTCGATGGGCACCGCGACCCTGTCGGACGACGTCGTCCCGGACTTCTCGGCCGCATCCAAGACAGGGTCTGCCCGAAAGCCCGACTTTGTCGCTCCGGGCGTTCACATCCAGGGCCTGCGAGTCCCGAACTCGTACATCGACACACGGTCCGGCTGCACGCTTCTGGACGACCGGTTCATGCGCGGCAGCGGAACGTCCGAGTCCGCAGCGATCACCTCGGGTGCCGCGGCGCTCATCCTGGACAAGTTCCCGAATGCGACGCCTGAGCAGGTCAAGAAGCTTCTGACCACCTACGCCTTCGACCTGCCATTGGTTGGCAGCAACGGGCGTGAAGGCAACGGCGAGCTCCAGCTCGGCGACATGCTCAGCGCACTGCTGCCGGTTGCCGTCTCCACGACGGCACCCGGGACGGGGACCGGCACGCTCGAAGGCGCGCGCGGTTCCGATCACCTGACGCGCGACGGCGTCGTCCTGAGCGGCGAGCGTGACATCTTCGGACAGCCCTTCAACTCGACGGCGATGGCCGTCCTCGAGGCCGCCGGGAACTCGTGGTCGGGCGGCACCTGGAACGGCAGCGTGTGGACCGGGTCCTCGTGGTCCGGAAACAGCTGGTCGGGCTCGTCGTGGTCGGGCAACAGCTGGTCGGGCAACAGCTGGTCGGGCTCCTCGTGGTCCGGCAACAGCTGGTCCGGAAACAGCTGGTCGTCCGCCGGCTGGAACTGATCGATCGATCGCTCGGGCTGGGGTCACCCCCAGCCTGAGCTTCGCTTCCGGCGGCGGTTGGCGGTCGGCTCGGAAGTCAGCCCCAGAATCGCCGCAGGTGCGCCCGATGCGTCCGCAGGGCGTCGTCCAGGAAGGACTCTGCTGCTCGAGCGCTGTTGACCACCGGATCGAGCAGGAGCGCCTCCAGCGCCACGTCTCGCGAGCCTTCCAGGGCTGCCTCGACGGCGACGTCCTGGACCGCCAGCTCGTGGCGGAGCAGCGCAGCCACAGGCTCGGGCATCGCACCGACCGGGACACCGCACGGCGAGCCGTCCTGGATCAGGCCGGGCACCTCCACGACTGATTCGGCAGGGAGGTTCTCGATCAGCCCGTCATTGGGAAGAATGAATGACGGGCGCCGGCGCGTTCGTCTGGCGATGACATCGCCCATGATCTCGGCGGCGCTGTGATCGACACGCGCTTCATCGGAAGGTTCGTCCAGAAGCGGCTGGACTGATTCGGCGCCTGATCCCCACGCCTCGAGCTGCTCGACGGCACGGCGGCCGCGACGGGCGAGGCCGTCGAAGTCGTAACCCTTGGTGCCAATAACGTCGGCGGCCCAGGGCAGGTACTCGCCGATGTGGTCGTCGCCAATTGCCGGCTCGAGGCCGAAGCGATCCCCGATGAGCCGGCGAAGCGGCTCGGCGGGCGGCTGGGCCACCCGGGCTCGACGGCGGTATTCGGGCAGCAGATCGCTCCCGTCGCGCTCGTCACGGATCGACAGGAACCACGTGAAGTGGTTGGTGCCGGCTGCCCGTGCGTCCAGGTCCTCCCGGGGTCGCCCGAGGAGCTGCGCGGCCTCGTCGATCTCGCCCGCAACGCTGTGGCACAGCCCGATCGCAGCGACGGCCGTATGGCGACGAATCGCGAGGCAGACGCGGTTCTCGGGGTTGGTGTAATTCAACAGCAGCGCGTCCGCCGCGAGCGCCTCGATGTCCGCCGCGATCTCGACCATGACCGGCACGGAGCGCAGGGTGTGCGACAGGCCGCCCGGGCCACCGTTCTCCGAGAGCACGCTCGCGAAGCCATGCCGAAGCGCGAGCTCGTGATCCGTCCGCCAGGTGGCAAGCCGATCGACCGCAACGGCGGTCGCGACGAAGCGCGCGCCGGGCAGCGCCTCCCGGCGATCCGTGGTGGAGTGCACGTCCACGTCCCAGCCCGCTGCGGCGTTGAGCCGCTCGGCCACGCGCGTCATTCGCCCGAGTGCCGCGGCGTCCCTGTCGATCAGCCACACCTCCGCGCCGCGAAACTCGGGCACGCGAAAGATGTCGCGCAGCAGCTCGACGCCGAAGATGACGCTCCCGATCCCGATCGCGACCAGCTTCGTCGCGCCGCTGTGCTCCGCCGGGCTCACCACGCCGAGGAGCCTACCGGATAAGCTGAGCTGACCAGTGAGCCGTCTCCTCCATGAGCCACCAGCCGGCGTCCCGACGCTGCAGGCGGAGCTGCTGCTCGACGCTCGCGCGCACCTCGGCGAAGGCCCCGTCTGGGACGCGGCCGAAGGCTGCCTCTGGTGGGTCGACATCCTCGGTGAGTCAGTCCACCGGACCGACCCCGGCTCAGGACGCGATCGCGTCTTCCCCGTTGGCCAGATGATCGGCGCGGCGGCGCTGCGAGCGTCGGGAGGCCTGGTGCTCGCCGTCCAGGAGGGCTTCCTCGCGATGGACGCGTCCACCGGGAATCTGGAGATGCTGGCGCCGGTCGAGAAGGACAACCCGGTCACGCGCATGAATGACGGCAAGGTCGATCCGGCAGGCAGGTTCTGGGCGGGATCGACGGCCATCGACCACCGGCCGGGCGCCGGGACGCTGTACCGGCTGGACGCCGATCACGGCGTCACCCCGGCCCTGACCCAGGTCACGATCTCGAATGGACTGGACTGGAGCGTCGACAGCCGGACGATGTACTACATCGACACGCCGACGCGGAGGGTCGACTGCTTCCGCTTCGAGGCCTCGACGGGAACCATCTCCGAGCGGCAGCCGGCGGTGTCGATTCGCGCCGGGGCAGGCGACCCGGACGGCATGACGGTCGACGCCGAAGGCTTCCTGTGGGTCGCCCTGTGGGGTGGCTGGGGGGTCGAACGGTACGCGCCGGACGGCCGGCTCGAGCGGAGAGTCGACGTGCCCGTGGCACAGGCCAGCAGCTGCGCCTTCGGCGGGCCCGACCTGGACATGTTGTTCATCACCACCGCCCGCAAGGACTTCCCGCCCGAAGGTTTCCCCGACCAGCCGAACGCGGGCAGCCTGTTCGCATGCCGGCCCGGCGTGCGCGGCCGCGCGCCCTTCCGGTACGCGGGCTGAGCCGGCGATGGTGATGCGGCTGACGCTCGGACACGTCGAGGGCTTCGACGAGACGATCGCGACCTTCGCCCAGCAGCTCGGCCTGACCAGCATCCAGTTCCACACGCCGAGCGACCTCGCCGGAGAGCGTGGCTACTGGGAGGTCGACGAGCTCGTCCGCCTGCGCGAGCGGTGCGAAGCGGCCGGTCTCGTCCTCGAGGGCATCGAGAACGTGCCGTACCGGCACTGGGACCGTGTCCTGCTCGGGAAGCCCGGCCGCGAGGAGCAGCTGGAGAACTACAGGACCACGATCCGGAACATGGCCGCGGCGGGGATCTTCGTCCTCGGCCATCACTTCCTGCCCACGTACGTATGGCGAACCGACCTGCAGGCGCGCGGGCGCGGCGGTGCGCGGGTGACGGCCTTCGACGCCGATCGCGCGGCGGACGGGAACGCACTTGCGGGCTACAAGCTGACGCCGCAGGAGCCGATCGAGGGCCTTCTCGAGCGGGACCGCATGCTGGCGAACTACAAGGTCTTCCTCGACGCCGTGCTCCCGGTCGCCGAGGACGTCGGGGTGAAGCTGGCGGTCCATCCAGACGACCCGCCGGTCGACTTTCCTCTGGGAGGCGTCGAACGGATCCTGGCGAGTCCGGAGGGGATGGAGCGGGCCTGGGAGTTGTCGGGTGGCAGCCCGGCCTGGGGCGTGGATCTCTGCCTGGGAACCGTGTCGGAGATGGCCGGCGAGGTCAGCGTGAACCGGCTGATCGATTTCTTCGGGCCGAAGGGCCGCATCTTCTACGTCCATTTCCGCGATGTGCAGGGCACCGTGCCGCGCTTCAAGGAGGCGTTCATCGGGGAGGGGAACTACGACCCCGCGCGCGTCCTCAGGCGGCTGGCAAACGTTGGGTTCGACGGATTCATCATCGACGACCACGTTCCGGCGATGGTCGGCGACGAGGACACCTGGGCGGACACCGCCTCGGCGGCCTACTGCAGCCGGGGCCGGGCACATGCGATCGGGTACCTGCAGGGGCTGCTGAATGCGCTGGCCACCGAGTCCGATGGCCAGCCGGCCGGAGTCCAGCCCGTCGCGGGAGCGACCGGCGTTGGCTGACTGGAGCGACAAGGTCGCCTTCGTGACCGGTGGGTCGCGAGGGATCGGCCGGGCCGTCTCGGAGGTCCTGGCCGAGGCGGGCGCGTCGGTTGCCGTGTGCGGACTGGAGGCCGACGAGGTCGAGGAGGCGGCCTCTGCCATCGAGGCGTCGGGCGGGACGGCGCTGGCCGTTCCAGCGGACGTGACCGAAAGCGATTCGATCGCGGCGGCGGTTTCGGCTGCCGTCGAGCGCTTCGGCCGGCTTGACGCCCTCGTGACCTCGGCCGGCATCCAGCGCTACGGCACGGCGGTCGACACGGACGAGGCGACCTGGGACACGGTGCTTGCGGTGAACGTCAAGGGCGTTTTCCTTGCCGCGCAGGCGGCGCTGCCGCACCTGCGCAGGAGCCACGGGTCGATCGTCGTGATCTCGTCAGTGCAGGCCCACGTGTCGCAGGCCGGTGTCGTCGCGTACTCGGCCAGCAAGGGCGCCCTCGACGCGATGGTCCGGGCGATGGCCGTCGACGAGGCCGCCTTCGGCGTGCGCGTGAACGCTATCTGCCCGGGCTCGGTCGACACGCCGATGCTCCGCGCGTCAGCGCGCCAATTCAGCGACGGCAGCGACGAGGGAGCACAACGGCTCGTCGAGGCGTGGGGCCGGTCGCACCCGCTCGGGCGCGTGGCACGCCCGCGCGAGATCGCGGAGGTCGTGGCGTTCGTCGCGAGCGACCGCGCCAGCTTCCTGACCGGCGAGGACATCCGCGTGGACGGTGGCCTGCTGGCAACCGCCCCGGTGGCGCTGCCCGACTGAGGGTCGGCCCTCCGGGCCGGGGAACCTGCGCGCGCCTACCTGCGCGCCGCCATCGCCAGGGAGCGCAGGGGCGGGAAGTCGTCGAGGAGGTCCTGGGCGCGGACCTGCAGCAGCTCGATCGATTCCCTGAGGCCCTGGAGCCGCCAGGCGCCCAGGCTCAGCAGCTCGATGCCCTCGGGCAGCGGCGTTCCGAGGGCGTCCCGTGCGGCGGCCGAGATGACGATCTGCCCGCCATGCGCCGAGGTTGAGATCCGGGCGACGGTGTGGACGGCGATGCCGATGTAGCCCGTTTCGGTGAACGTGGGCCGGCCCGTATGGATCCCGATCCTGACGCGGGGACTGATCCCGTCGCCCCATGCATGACCGCCGATGCCCCTCTGGATTCCGACCGCGGCCTGGAGCGCGGCAGCCGCCCGCTCGAAGGCCGCGAACAGCTCGTCCCCACGAGCGTCGACCTCGCGGCCTCCCGCACGACGCAGCTCGCTTCGCATCAGCCGTCGAAGCTGGTTGAGCACGGGGCCGTAGCCATCACCCAGGACGTGCAGGAGCTCGGTCGAGCCCTCGACATCGGCCAGCGCAAAGGTGACCTGCCCGCGCGGCAGCTTGCGTTCCGGTCGGAGCTGACCACCGACGAAGCCGAGCGGCGTGATGCCGAATCTGGCCGCCGCCTTGAGCAGCCGCATCCGGGCACGATCGCGCGCTTCGTCGTCCTCGAAGTTGACCCGGCTGAACCGCGCGAGCGCATTCCGCAGGTGCGCCTCGTCGTGGATCGGAAGCATCCGGCGCCCGGTCGAATCGATATAGGCGAAGGCACTGTTCGGGAGGCGGGCACGCTCCCTCGCGCCGAGCGGTGGCATGCGTCCATGATCGTGGCTGATGGCGGTCGGTGCCAGCGGCGAGCGGACTGCCAGTGATGAGGAGCCCGGCGTGGCGTGTCGGCTAGAATCGGGAACCTGGCGGAGTAGCTCAGTGGTAGAGCAGGGGACTCATAAGCCCTTGGTCGGTGGTTCGAATCCGCCCTCCGCTACCACCTCGTACCGACATCGCGGGCCCCTCGAGGCAGCTCGAGGGGTTCGTTGTTTGCCCGCGGGCGTGGCGGTTTCTTCACCTCGGCTTCACGGCACGGACGCATCCCGCGGGTACGTTCGTCCGTACCTTCTATAGGCCCAGGCGAACGACCGTCATGGGGTCGTCACGTGACCCGAGGGTATACTCGCCGAACAGTTTCACCGCGGGAGACGCCCGTAACCGACTCCCGCCGGACGGAGGCAACTTTTGAACGCCAAGTTCCTGCGCAACGGCATCGTCATGCTGGTGCTCGTCCTCGGCACCGTTGCGCTCATTTACGCCTGGTTCCTGCAGCCCACGAACCAGCAGACCAAGGGCTACTCAGACTTTCTTAACGATGTGCAGAGCGGCAAGGTGACCGCCGTCGTTCAACAGGACCAGACGCTTACCATCGACGAGGGGCCAGCGGGCAAATTCACCGTGGTGGTACCCAGCATCCTGACCCAGGTCTATCCGGACATGCTCAACGCAGCGAAGGCCGGGAATCGGACGCTCCCGTCGAACATCTTCAAGTCCGAGAAGGCGGCCGACACCAGCTGGATCGGCCTTGCGGTGACCGGACTCCTGCCGCTCATCCTGATCGTCGGCTTCATCATCTTCATGATGCGCCAGGCCCAGGGCACGAATAACCAGGCCCTGAGCTTCGGCAAGAGCCGCGCCCGGATGTTCCTCGGCAACAAGACCGTCGTGACGTTCGCCGACGTGGCCGGCGTCGACGAAGCCAAGACCGAGCTCCAGGAAGTCGTCGAGTTCCTGAAGTACCCCGAGAAGTTCAACTCGCTGGGTGCCCGTATTCCGCGCGGCGTGCTGCTGGTCGGCCCTCCGGGAACCGGCAAGACTCTCATGGCGCGGGCGGTGGCCGGCGAGGCCGGCGTCCCGTTCTTCTCGATCTCGGGCTCCGAGTTCGTGGAGATGTTCGTGGGCGTCGGCGCGAGCCGCGTCCGCGACCTGTTCGACCAGGCCAAGCGCAACTCGCCGTGCATCGTGTTCGTGGACGAAATCGACGCGGTC
>DASXSA010000185.1:0-3351 GCA_036506235.1 Candidatus Limnocylindrales bacterium
GATCCCTATCACCACGACCACGACGAGGTCGTCGTCGAGCGCGACGGCTCGGCGCTGGGCGTGATCCTGGGGGTCATCATCCTGCTGGTGATCCTCGCCCTGATCTGGTGGTTCAGTCTCGGCCCAGGCGTCGCGCCGAGCGAGGGTCCGAGCACGACGACGCAACCGGGCGCGAGCACCCAGGTCATTCCGAGTTCGGCACCCAGTTCGGCACCGAGCTCGCAGCCGTCGCCGTCGCCATCCTGAGCGACGACACGAACGAACCTGATCAACGGCCGCTTCGGATGCCTGCCATCCGTGGCGGCCGCCTTTATCCGTCACCCGCCGAACTCGGTCTCGCCTCGGTGGAGCGATCCAGGCAAAGTAGCGGGTGATCACTGGAGGTGTGGCTGTGAGTACCCAACCGTTGATCCTCGTCGCTGACGATGAGCCGCGCATCACGAAGCTCGTCTCAATCGCCCTGAGCGAAGAGGGCTTCCGGGTCGTGACCGCCAACGGGGGCGAGGACGCGCTGGTCAAGGCCGAAGAAGTCCGGCCAGACGTCGTCCTCCTCGACATCGTGATGCCCGACCTCGACGGGATCGAGGTCATGCGCCAGCTTCGCGAACGCCGGCCCGTGCCGGTCATCCTCCTCACAGCGAAGGGCTCGACCGCCGACAAGGCAAAGGGCCTGGATCTCGGCGCTGACGACTACGTCGCCAAGCCGTTCCATCCGGACGAGCTGGCAGCTCGTGTTCGTGCCGTGATCCGCCGCACGTCGGGCGCGACGCCGGGCCAGGGGATCGTGGCCTTCGACGACGTGGAGATCGACCTCGAGCGACGGATGGTGACCCGCGGCGGAGAGCTGGTCCAGCTGTCGCGCACCGAATGGTTGCTGCTCCAGCACCTCGCGGCCAACGCCGGCAAGGTCGTCCTTCATACCGAGCTACTCACCAAGGTCTGGGGTCCCGAGTACCGGGACGACCTGCAGTACCTGCGCGTCTGGGTGAGCCGCGTGCGTCGGAAGCTGGGCGCGAAGCCGGGCGAGCCCGGGCGCATCAAGACGTTCCAGGGCATCGGCTACCTGTTGGACGTCGATACGGATGGCTCGTCGATTGCGGATAGCGCTGCCGATGTCTCGATCGCGAGCGGCCAGAACGGTACCTCTCGCGACGACCTTGCCCAGACGGAGCCGAGCACGGCCAGCGCGATCGGCTGACCAGCCCGCGTCTCCAGCCGGAGGCGCCGGGTACATCAAGAAAGCGGGTCCGCTTCGGACCCGCTTCTCGATTCTCGACGGGGCGACCCTGTCAGGGCATTCAGTCCCGGCTGCTTCCGGTCAGTCCCGGCTGCTCCCAGTCAGTCGCTGCTCCCAGTCAGCCTTTGAAGCAGGGCACGTCCTCGTCATGGGCTCGTCCGCAACGCGGGCAGGCGAACTGGCCTGCCAGTCGATCGGATACGTCCCGGGCTTTGCGCACCTGCTCGGCGCGCAGCCGCTCCTCGCGGCAATGCACGCATTGGCTGCAGGTCCCGACGGGCAGGGCGGCCATGAGGCCGCCCAGGACCAGGAGCGAGAGGCCCATCCATCCGGTGAAGGTTCCTGGATCGATCATGGTGCGTTCCCCCCAATCAATTTCGCGACTGACCGATCAGGCAACCACATGCTCATTGCGTGAGCCCAGCCGGATGACAGCCAGAACGAGCATCTCGATGAGCGTCCAGCCGATCAGCGCGACCACGGCCGCCACGTCGAGGACGGAGCCGGAGTCGGCGCTCACCCGATCGAGCCGGAACATGCCTCGGAACGGTTCGACCAGTGGCTCCGAGATCGCGAGGATCGCGTTGACGAGGCCGTTGTCGCGGTTCGCGACGAGCAGCAGGAACACGATCCTGAGCACGATCACGGCCTGGATCAGGCCGAATACCAGCCCGACGACGCGATAGAGGACGGTCATGGGTGAAGGACCCGAATCGACGTGCTCGCGCTCGACGACGGTGTCGCTTCCGACGGGCTGTTCGACCACGGTAGCGCGGCGCGGCGCGACCGGTCGTTCGGTCGTCGTCTCGTGCGTCGTGATCGGCTCGTAGTCGTCAACCATGTTTGGCCTCCTCGATGCGAGGCGGCTACCGACCGTCGCGGATCGGCGATCGATCCCGTTGCCGGCATGTGCCTCTTCAGAAGATCTCAGCTGGCTGGGTCCGCTCGCCTCAGAGGAGGGATCGGCCGCGCTACAGGCGGCTTACGCCTGTCGCCGGGCCAGCGCCGAGGGTCGGAGCGGGCCCAGCCCTGCGGTGCCGGTCGATCAGAAGCGGATCACGCCAAGTAGCCAGAGGATCAACAGCAGGAGGATCAGGGCTCCAACGATCCCCAGGCCGCCCCCGTAGTACCCGCCGTATGCCCGGCGCCGGTAGCCCAGCCCGCCGAACAGCAGGAACAGGACCACCAGGATGACGATCAGCGTCAGCAGCATCTGTCAGCTCCTTGTTCCGCGCGCTTCGTGGCGCGGCTCAGGGGAACCAAAGTGGAGTTTCGGCCGCGTGGGACGCGAGGGGCCGCGGCCGGAAACCCGTTGCGCATCGGTTGCAAGTGCCCATTCGCGAAACGTGCGTGGTGCCCTCTATCGGCAGCGCGAATTTCAACCCCTTGCGCAGCCCGTCGGTGCCGGCCTCCTCGAACGGAGGCATTGCTGGCTGTCGTACCGGCGCGGGACCAGAGCCGAGTTACCTTCGTGCTCGTGTACCAGCGCAGCGCCGGAGTCAACCCGCTGCCGCTTGCAGCCGCGACGCTTCAGTCGAGGCGCCGCGCCTTCTTGCCATTTACCCACGGTATGAGTGGTCGGCGAGGTGCGAGACCCTGCGCTGGCCTTCCGGAGGCAGATTCCATCCCGGCGTAAACGTGGCTCGGGATGAAATTCCGCCGGGGCGCCGAGCTCCTTCCGTCAGCGAGGCGTTGAGGAGGTCCTGACAACCATGTGGCGGGTGTATGGCAAGGAAGCTGTCCGCCCTGTCGAGAGCACGGGGACGTGCGCCGCGGCGGAGGCGTGGCTAACCAGCCGCCCCGCCGAGTGCGCGGCGGAGATGGTTTGGGCGGAAACGGTTTCGGCGGAAACCGCCCTTGGCTATAGCGTCGCGATGTTCGAGGCAGCTCCCAGGAGCCCGGCCATCGTCGCGATCGTGACGATCATGGCCGCCATGCGAGGATGGCGCGGCGAATCGGCGACGAACAGCGCGAGCACCAGCAGGATGAGCAGGGCCTTGAGGGCGATGACGGTCGGCATGCCCATCTCGAGGGCAGCCCTGGCGACCGGGTTCGCTTCGGCGTCAAGGCCGTGAGCGCGGACCATGCTGGTGAACGTGATCAGGTCCGCGAGC
>DASXSA010000186.1:0-8706 GCA_036506235.1 Candidatus Limnocylindrales bacterium
CGGTGCCCGAGCTCGCCCCGGGTGACGCGCTCGACGAGCACGCGCTCAGCGCGATCGCGATCGCACCGAGCAGCGCGAAGCGCGCGCGCACTGTGGTTCGGGTCATTGGTTCCCTCCCTGTTCCCTCGACGGTCACCGGAGGCCTGTACTCCGGCAGCCGAGCCGGTGAATGGTCGCACACGAGGACCACCGGAATACAACGAAAAACCCGCCCGGATCGGGTGGGACAGGCTCAGCCGGCTAGTGGCGGGAACGCTCAGGCGACCGTGGTCGGCAGGCTCAACCGGCGGTGGTCGGCAGGCTCACCTCGAAGCGCGCCCCACCCTCGGCCCTGTTGTCGGCCGAGATGGTGCCGCCGTGCCGCTCCACGATCCAGGCTGCGATCGCCAGTCCCAGGCCCGTGCCCCCGTCGGGCGCGTTGGGGCCTCGCCAGAACCGATCGAACACGCGCGGGATGTCGGCCGCCGGAATGCCCGGACCCTGGTCGTCGACCGTGAGGCGGGCTGCGTTGCGCGCCGGTCGGATCCCCACGGTCACCGTTCCACCGGCGGGGCTGTGCGCAATCGCGTTGTCGGCGAGGATCGTCACGAGCTGGCGGAGCCGCAGCTGGTCGCCCACGATCGTCGCAGGCGCGGGGTCGAGGAGGAGGCGGACGCCGTGGCGCTGCGCGAGGGAGGAAACGGAGGCGAGCGCTTCGCCTGCAACGTCGGCCAGATCGACTGGATTCCGCTCGAGCTCGACCACCCCCGAGTCGGTCCGCGCAAGGAGGAGCAGGTCGCCCACCAGCGCCGTCAGGTGCTCGACTTCGTCGTCGATGTCGTGCAGCGCGTCGCCGACGTCGCGGACCGGGGCGTCCTGGTGTCGCTGCAGGTGCTCCACGCTCGAGCGGATGACAGCCAGCGGGGTCCGAAACTCATGGCTGGCGTCCGCCGCGAACTCCCGCTGGCGACGGAGGGACTCACGGATCGGGACGAGGGCCCGTTGGGCGTAGACGGCACCGACCGCCGAGGCCCCCAGGACCGCCAGCAGCCCGCCCAGCAGCAGGACCCCCAGCAGCACGGATAGCGTGTGCTGCTCGTTGGTCGTCTCGACGGCGGTCTGGATCACGTAGGTCCCGTCGGGGCCGTTGACCGGCTCGCTGAGGACGCGGAATGGCGTGCCGCTCAGGCTGACCGCGCGAACGTCGACGGGTCCCGCGCGCGCGGCGGACACGCTGGCCGGATCGGGAAGGCCGCCTGAACCGAGCTCCGGGGGCCCGATGCTTGTACCGGCCGGCGTGACGAGGTACCCGTAGGTGCCCGACGCCGGGCCACCGAGCAGTAACCCGAAGCGCGTCGGGTCGAAGCGCGGACCCCGAGGCTCCGTGATGAAGCGCTCGATCATGTCGGCCCGGTTCTGTAGAGTCGCCCGGCTCGTTGAAGCCAACGACTGCGCCACCGAGAAGTACAGGACCGAGCCGAGAACGGCCAGCACCACGAAGGTCGCCGCTCCGCTCCAGGCGACGAGGCGCCACCGCGTTCGTCGCAGGAGTGCCGCGTCGGAGGTGCCAGATCGGACTCTCCCCATCGCGCGCCGTGCGAAGCGGCCCTCCAGTCGCCCGAGGGCCCGCCGGAGCGTTCCCGGTAGCGAGTTCTCCGTCACGCGGTTGCCATCCGATAGCCAACGCCGCGCACCGTTTCGATCCGCTGCCCTGCGGCGCCGAGCTTCTCGCGCAGATAGTGCACGTACGCGTCGACGGCGTTCAAGGTGACGGTTACGCCGTACGGCCAGGCCTGGTCAAGCAGCTGGTCACGTGTCATGACGCGGCCCGGATGGCGCAGCAGGCACTCGAGCAGCGCGAACTCGCGCGGACTGAGATTGACGGCACGCTCGTCCACGGTCACCCGGCGAGTTCCCTCGTCGAGGACGATCGAGCCGTTGACCAGGCGGGGTCCGGGCCGGCTCAGCCCGACGGCCGACCTCCGCGAGAGGGCTCGCAGGCGAGCCGCGAGCTCCTGATACGCGAACGGCTTGACGAGGTAGTCGTCCGCCCCGGAGTCGAGCCCGGTGACGCGGTCCCCGACCGTGTCCCGCGCCGTCAGCACGAGGATCGCGAGGTCGGAGCCCGCTGCGCGGACCTCCCGCGCGACGTCGAGGCCGGAGATATCCGGCAGGCCGATGTCGAGGATCATCGCGTCGATCCCGGGCGCATCGAGCGCCAGCTCCAGGCCGGTCCTGCCGTCGACAGCGAGCTCGACGACGTGCCGGTCCTCCTCGAGCAGGCGGCGCAGGAGGCGTCCGAGTTTTCGATCGTCCTCGACGACCAGCAGGTGCATCGATCGCCTCCGAGTGCCGGGCCGGGTGGGCCGCCCTGGGCGGGCTTCGAGACGCGGGTCTCGGCCGAGCGTGGTTACAAGGTAGCGAGAATCAGTCAGGGGGCGACCACCGTGATATCTCGCGCAGGTCCGATGCGCCCGGCGCCGTTCGTGCCGGGACTGGCTCCGGCGCTGCCGCCGGCACCTCCGCCTCCGCCGCCGCTCGTGACGTCGAGCTGGACGAGGACTTCCTTGCCGCTCTGGACGTCGCTCTTCGTGCCTGCAGTCTGAGCGTGGTACGTCGTGGATGACTGGAGCGGGATCTCCACGGTAGCCCCCGACGCCAGTGTCAGCGTCAGCGTGTCGGCTGTGATGCTGGTCACGGTTCCGCGGATGGTGAGCCCCGCACCGCCACCGCCGAAGAAGCCACCGGGGCCTCCCTGCCGGCCTGCGCCGGGCGCTCCGCTCGCCCGCGGCCCGTTGCCGAAGTTGAAGCCGTTGCCACCCGTGCGGTTCGTGGCAGCGGCTGCGGTCGGCGCGGTGAGCCGGCCGATCGCGAACGTCACGCCGCCGACGGCGACCAGCGCAGCGAGCGCGAGAATGGCCGAGCCGCTGAAGATGGACGCCAGGCGCCCGCGCGGACGGGCCGGCGGAACGGGTGCGGCTGTCGGCGTCGGCGGAAAGCTCGATCCGGACGGGAAGGCGGAGCCTGGCGGGAGATTCGAGCCCGAAGGAAAGGCGGAGCCCCGCGGGGGATTCGAGCCGGAGGGAAAGCCCGAGCCCGGCAGGTGGTCGGAAGCCGGTTCCTCGAGGGGGTTGGACGATGGACGTTGCTCCATGACGCGCTGACTCCTATTCGTATCGAAGAGCGACGATTGGGTCCAGGCGAGCTGCCTGGCGTGCCGGCCAGACGCCGAAGATGACGCCGACGGCGAGGCTGAAGACGATGGCAACGAACGGGGTGATGGGGTTGAACACGAAACCCCAGCCGGCGAGCGCGCCGATCAGGGCGGAAACGGCGACCCCGACGACGATCCCGACCAGCCCGCCGAGCAGCGACAGCGTCAGCGCCTCGATCAGGAACTGGGCCATCACGTCCCGTCCTCGCGCGCCGATCGCCTTGCGGATCCCGATCTCGCGCGTTCGCTCGCGGACGGACACGAGCATGATGTTCATGATCCCGATCCCGCCGACGATGAGCGAGATCGAGGCAATCCCCGCCAGCAGGATCGTGAGCGTCGTGGTGACCGCGGACACGGTGCTCAGGAGCTGTGCCTGGTCCTGGATCGTGAAGTCGTCGGTGCCGTCCGCGGCGATCCCGTGGCGCTGCTCGAGGGCGCTCTGGATCTCGGCTTTGGCAAGGTCCATCTGATCGGCGTCGGCGACGCTGACCCCGATCGAGCGAACGCTCTCGCCCTGCACGAAGTAGTGCTGCACCGTCGCCAACGGGATGAGCACCTGGTCGTCCTGGCTGAACGGCCCCGCCGAGCCTTTCGCCTGCAGGATGCCAACGACCTGGAAGGGCAGTCCCCCGATCGAGATCTGGCTGCCAATCGACGACGCGTCGAGGCCAAGGTCGTCGGCGGTGGTCGAGCCCAGCACGGCGACCCGAAGGCCGGCGTTGACGCTCGCGTCGGTCAGGAATGAGCCCTGCCAGATCGTGTAGGCGCGCACCGGCATGAAGTCGGCTGTCGTCCCGACGATGTTCGTCGTCGTGTTGAGGGTGCCTGCCTGGACGAGCTGCTGAGTGGAGATCTCGGGCTCAACGGCGGCGATGCCGTCCAGCGCCGAGATCGCCTTGGCGTCATCGACCGTCAGCGTCGTGGCTGATCCCGCCGCGCGACGCGTGAAGCCCTCGGTCGAGCTCCCGGGGGTCACCGTCAGCAGGTTCGTCCCGAGACCCTCCAGGCGTGCGGTGATTCCACTCGTCGCACCCTGACCAACGGCCACGAGGGCCACCACCGACGCCACCCCGATGATCACCCCGAGCATGGTCAGCGCGGCACGCAGCCGGCTCGACCCGATGCGCGACAGCGCCAGGCGGACGAGCTCGAGGACGCTCATCGCAGCTGCCCTCGCTGACCCATGGGGCTCACGCCGCGAGCGGCCGCTCCACGATCCCGCCATCGCGCAGGTGCACCTGGCGATCTGCGGCCGCGGCGACGTCGTGGTCATGGGTGATCAGAACGATCGTCCGGCCCGCCCGGTGCAGCTCCTTGAAGAGCGCAAGCACCTCCGCGCCCTGATCGCTGGCAAGGTTGCCGGTCGGCTCGTCGGCGAGGATCAGCGCCGGGTCCGTCACCAGCGCGCGGGCGATCGCGACCCGCTGCTGCTGGCCGCCCGACAGCTCGGCGGGCGTGTGGTCGAGCCGGTCGCCGAGCCCGAGCCGTTCCAGGGAGGCCCGCGCCCGCGCCAACCGCTCACGTCGCGAAACGCCCTGGTAGAGCAGGGGTGCGGCGACGTTGTCGAGGGCCGTGGTCCGGGCAAGCAGGTTGTAGCTCTGGAAGACGAAGCCGATCGTCCGGCTGCGGAAGCGGGCGAGGCCGTCGTCGTCGAGGGTCCCGACCGGCGTGCCCGCGAGGCGATACTCGCCGCTCGTCGGCCGGTCGAGGCAGCCGACGATGTGCATTAATGTGGACTTGCCCGAGCCCGACGGGCCGACGACGGCGACGAACTCGCCCGGCGCCACCCTGAGGTCGATGTCGCGCAGGGCAACCACCTGCAGGCGGCCCATGTCGTAGACCCGCCAGACGCGATCGAGAGAGACGATCGGCTCACTCATCGGATCGCGTTTCTCACGGGAGCCTTCCGCCGCCGGGCTGGAAGTTTCGACCCCCGCCTCCGCCTCCGCCTCCGCCGGGGAACGTGCCGAAGCCGCCATTTCCTCCGGTAGTCGTGTTCTGACGCGGGGTCGTGGTCCCCGTCACGACCTGTTCGCCCTCGTTGAGGCCACTTTTGATCTCCGCCAGCGAGCTGGTCACGAGACCGACCTCGACCGGCCTGACCTCCACCTGCCCGCTGGCCGTCATCACGCGAACGGTGTAGTTGCCGTTGCCTCCGCTGAGCGCGATCGCCGGCACGGCGATGACGTTCGTCGCGCTCGCCGTCGCGACCGAGACGCTGGCCGACATGCCCGACCTGACCTGGCCGGATGGGTTCGTGAGTGAGACCACCACGTCATAGGTCACGACGCTGGAGCTGCCGGAGGTGCTGGCGACGGGCTGGATCTCCGTGACCTTGCCGGTCAGGTTCAGCCCGAGGGCACTCACGCGGACGGTCGCCGGCTGGTCAAGCGCGAGGTTCGGCAGGTCGGTCTCCGAGAACTGGGCGCTGGCCTGCATGCCACCGGCCTGGAGCTGGATCGCGTCGCCCCCTGGAGCGTTCGTCCCGCTGGAGATGTTCACGGCCGTCACCACTCCGTCGGCCGGAGCCGCGATTCGGGTGCCGGCGAGCGTGGTCGCTGCGGTCGCGGCGGCGTTGGATGCGGTGGCAACCGCGGCACGGTCCCCGGCGATCTGTGAGGAGGGCGCGCTCTCGGTCCTGGTGTCGTAGAGGTCGCTCGCGTCGTCGACGGCGAGCTGCGCGGAGGTCACTGACGAAGCGGACTGGTTGCTCGCTGCCGTGACGTCCAACTGCGCGGTATCCACAGCCTGCTGGGCGGCCGAAAGGGTGGCCTCGTCCACCGCGATCGTCTGGTCGTCCTTCTTGGCCGCCCGGTCGGAGGCCAGCTGCTTCTCGGCCTTCGACAGATCGGCTGTGGCCTTGTTGATCGCGGCCTCGTTCGCCCGGACGGTCAGGACGCGGTTGTGGCGTGCGGCCTTGAGCTGGGCCTTGGCCTCGTTCAGCGTCGTGAGCGCGGCGACGTCATCAGCCGAGGCCCCCGCCTGGTCGCCTGCCAACCGAGCCAGTGCGGCCGCGAGGTTGGCCTGCGCGACGGTCAGCTGGAGGCGCGCCTTGCTGTCATCGGCGGTCGCCAGGAGCTGGCCCCTGGTGACCTGCTGACCCGGCTGGACGCTGACGGAAGTGACGAGCCAGTCGCCCGTTGAGCCGTTGCTCGATGATGAGTTGCTCGAAGAGCTGCTGCTGGAGCTCGAGGAGCTGCTCCCGCTCGTCATCGATGGGTCACGCCCGAACCCGAGGCCGTAGGTGGATTGGGCGGCGATCGAGCCGGTGGCGACTGCGGACTGGACGACGTCCGTACGCTGCGCGGTCGCCGTGAGGTACTGGCTCGCGGGAGTGGCGCCGCCGACGGGACCGAGCACGACCAGGCCCACCGCCGCCACGCCCACGACGATCATGATTGCCGCGAGGAGCGTCCTCCAACGCATCGGTTTCCTCCGTCAACGAAGTCGTGGTGACCGTGAGAGGGGGCCGCGTCGGAGGCTCTGGTCGACCGACCGATCGGTCCGGATCGCTGGCGATCCTGCCCCTCTCTCCTGAGAAAGTCCTGAGACCCGACTCGCCCGGAGCCTCATGACGTTCTCATCCGACGGGCATAGACCAGTGGCATGGATACGCAGAACCCGTTCCCCGATCGTGGCCTCGGGCCGGACCCCCAATCGGGTCCTGAGTCGGCCACGTACCCGGCGCACAACCTCAGCTCCGCGCCGAGGTCTGAGAGCCCTCTCGAGCCCGCGCCGCCGGAGGCCCCGCAGCGACGACGGCGGGTTTCAGGCCCGCTCCTGCCCGTGCTGGCCGTCTCGCTCCTTTCCGCGACGATCGCCTCCGTGGGCACGACCGCGCTGCTCCACCCGGGCGAGACCGGCGCCGTGAACCCCTCACCATCAGCTAATACGACGAGCGTCGTGCACGTCGACTCCGGCAACGCGGTTGTGGATGTGGCGTCCAAGGCCAGCCCCGCCGTCGTCACCATCACGTCGTCGTCGGTCAACAGCCGCTTCGGACCGTTCTCGGTCCCGGCCACGGGCGTGGGCTCGGGCTTCATCTTCGACGCGAACGGCTACATCCTCACGAACTGGCACGTGGTCGAAGGCAACGGCACGTTGACCGTCACCCTCGACGACGGGCGCGACTTGCCGGCCAGGGTCGTCGCCAGCGATCCTGACAAGGACCTGGCGGTCGTGAAGGTCGACGCGAGCAACCTGCCCACCGTGCAGATCGGCTCGTCCTCGAACCTGCAGGTCGGGCAGCTGGTCGTGGCGATCGGGAGTCCGCTGGGCACGTTCACCGACTCGGTCACGAGCGGGATCCTGTCCGGCACGGGACGTGAGATCACGGTGACCGATCCCCTGACCCGTCAGCAGCGCACCGTGAGCAACCTGCTTCAGACGGATGCGGCGATCAACGAGGGCAACAGCGGCGGCCCGCTCCTCGATGCCGCGGGTCGGGTGATCGGCATCAACAGCGCGGCTGCCACGAGCGCGCAGGGCATCGGCTTCGCCATCCCGATCGACGACGCGCAGGCCATCATCGCCAAGGCCCGAACGGTCTGACATCCGGCTGCGGGCGCCGAACCTCCTCCTCGGCGCCCGCCGCCTCGGACCCAGATCCGCCGGCGCGTGGGACCTGCGCCGCTGCCGAGTGGAACTGGAGTCTCGCCGCGTGGGACCCGAGTCCCGCCGCATGGAATCAGAGCCCCGCCGCAGCGGACCGGAGATCTCGCTGCCTCGGGGCACGGCACCGGTCGGTGCGGACCGCCGGCCACGTACACGGGTCACGAGATGACCCAAACGACCGGGAGCCCTGCGATTCGCCGGCCCCCCGACGATCCGATGGGTCCTCGCGCGACACGCGCGACCGCAATCGCCACCCCGCGTCGGTCGAATGGGTCATCGGAGGACCGAGCCGACCGGCTCGCGGTCCGGCCACGGTCGTCTGGGTCGCGCGACGCACCAGGCATGCGGTGGGCTACCCCAAATCTCGGCCTCCTGATCGGCGACCGCCACGGGCGACCACCACGCTCCCGCGCTACCATCACGCTCCCCACCCAGCGGTCGACAGGAGGACCCGTGCCCAGGGACGGCTTCGTCACGAGCATCACGCGCCAGTCGGCGGATTTTCCCGCCTGGTACAACGACGTGGTCCTGAAGGCCGAACTTGCGGACTACTCCCCCGTGCGCGGCTGCATGGTCATCCGCGCCTACGGCTACGCGATCTGGGAGTCGATGCGGGACGAGCTCGATCGCCATATCAAGGCGACCGGGCACAGCAACATGTACTTCCCCCTGTTCGTTCCGCGCTCCCTCCTCGAGAAGGAGGCCGAGCACGTCGAGGGCTTCGATCCCCAGGTGGCCTGGGTAACCCGGGCGGGCGGCAAGGACCTCGACGACTGGCTCGCCATCCGACCAACGAGCGAGGCGATCATCGCCGACAGTGTGAAGGACTGGATCCAGTCCTACCGCGACCTGCCCCTGCTGATGAACCTCTGGAACAACGTCGTTCGCTGGGAGCT
>DASXSA010000187.1:0-9222 GCA_036506235.1 Candidatus Limnocylindrales bacterium
CGAGGCCTGACGAAGGTTGGCGATGCCTGGGAGACGCCCGGCTACGCATCGGCCGCGACGCGGATCGATCTGACGATCACGGCCAACGCCGCAAGGATCACCCTCGAGCCGGAGGGCAGCTGCGGTGCGTCGTGAGCGCTCCGGGGCGCTGCTCGCCGGCATCGCGCTGATCCTCGTCGGTGGCTACCTCCTGGCCCGTCGGTTCCTCCCCAATTTCGATGTCGACCTTGTGTGGCCCGTCGTTGCGATCGCGATCGGGGCCGTGCTCCTGATTGCCGCGATCCGACCGGGACCGAGGTAACGCTTACCGGCGCATTTCGTCCCAGTACGATGCCGCCGTGGCATACGAGATCACGCCCTACCTGGTGCTCGCGTCCGGAGCCGCCATCGCCAGCGGCCTCGGAGCGTTGCTGCGTGGATTTGGCGGATATCGATCAGCGGCGCGGATCAGCGACACGTCCGGCTCACGCGTCAGCTCGCTGGCCGCCGGCGAGGTGCGGCTTTCGGGCGTCGTGGAAGCGGCCGAGGTCACGTTGATCTCGCCGCTTCAGTCGGCAAGCTGCGTCTACTACCGGGCTTCCGTTCGCCAGAGCGAACGCAACAACGCGCGTGACGTGTTCGAGGAGGAGCGCGCCGTCGGATTCCGGCTGCGCGACGAGACCGGCACCATCCGGGTTTTTCCGCGCGGCGCCCGCTGGGACGTCCCCCCCAAGCTCGACGCGTCGACGGGCATGTTCGGCGAGGAGCCGGCCGGCCTGATGTATCGATTTGGTCCGGCGATCGCGCCGGGGCCCGAGGACCGCGAGGCCCAGGTCGCGGCACTGCTGGCCGTGCACCAACCCGAGACGAGCGGTGGCATCGGCGGCGACACGCTGGGGATGACCCTGACCTCGGGTGCGGCTCATCGGCGATATGTCGAACGGCGGATCGAGCCCGGCGAGATCGTGACGATCATCGGCCAGGCGCTCCCATTCGATCAGCTCGACGACCCGACGTTCGCCAGCCTCGGCGGCTCGACGTTCGACCCCGTCGCCGCCCTCGACGATCCGGAGATCGCTGCCGACCTGGCCGAGGCTCGCGCGTCCGGCGTGCTCGCGGCCGACACCGCCTCAGCGTGGGGCAATGCCGCGATCCCCGGCTTCGGCATCGGCCGGCCGACCAGCGTGCCCGTGCTCGATCCTCGCGCCGCCCGACCGACGGTCGCTTCCGCTGCCGATGCCGCCCGGAACCGCGAGTTGTTCGAGATCGCGCCCGAGGAGCTCGTTCTCGCGTCGACCGGGGAGATGCCGCTGTTCATCGCGTTCGGGACGCCCGTCCAGGCCGCGGGCCGGGAGCAGGGCCAGTTCCTCCTCGGCCTCCTCGGCGCCGTACTGGCGATCGCGGGCGCCATCGGCCTGGCGCTCATCCTCAACAACGGCTTCACGATCACCGTGAACGGCGTCCCGATCTCATGAGCCCCGTCGGCGTAGCGGCGCTGTTCGCCATCGGCCTCGCGCTGTTCATCGTCCTGTACATCGTGTACGCGACCTACAACGACGTCGTCGCGCTGCGGCAGCGCATCGACAAGGCCTGGGCCAACGTCGACGTCGCGCTCAAACAGCGCTGGGACGAGCTCCCGAACCTCGTCGAGGCCGTCCGGGACGTGATGGCGTTCGAGCAGGAGGTCGTGACCGAGGTCGCCCGATTACGCGCGGCCTACTCCCCGACTGCGTCGATACCCGCCCAGGCGGCCGTCTCCGAGGCGACGAGTGGCGCGCTGCGACAGCTGTTCGCGGTCGTCGAGCGGTATCCGTCGCTCAAATCGCAGACGAACGTCCTCGACCTGCAGAACGAGATCGAGCGCTTGGAAGGGATCATCGCGGACCGGCGGGAGCTCTACAACGACCAGGTGTATCGCTACAACACCCGAATCGCGCAGGTGCCGGCCGTGTACCTCGCCGGCCTGTTCGGCTGGCAGCCGCGGCCGTTCTTCGCGGCGCTGCCTTCAGAGGTGGCTCGACCTGATATCACGCTCGCCACCGAGTAGCGACCGCTTCCGGCGCCCGCAACGCGCTCCAATCGCCGGACATTCGGTCCGTGCCGGTGCGTGGGCGGTCCGTCGCGTTCGTTTCTCCGGTTTACCAGCCCCGCTGGTGGCCGGCGCCGGCTTTGCGTTACCAAGCGCTGGTGCTGGTATCCAGCTGATTCCGTCGTCACGCCCACGCTCGCTCAACGCGGACTGCGCCGTCTGCCCGCCTTGCCTACCACCGGCGGTGGTAAACGGCGAAAACCGGGCGCTAATCCGCGCGATGTCACGAGTCCGTCATCGACCGCGCCTACACTTCCTGGTGTAAGGAAAGGGATCACGCATGTTCTTGTTTTCGAAGCCGAAGATGCCCACGGCCGCCGACGCGCTGCCGGGTCGATCGCAGCCCATCACCACTCCCCCGCCCCACTTCGTAAGCGGTCGCCGGTTGACGCCGCCCTATCCGGATGGCCTGGAGGTCGCCGAATTCGCCTTCGGGTGCTTCTGGGGCGCCGAGAAGGATTTCTGGGAGACGCCCGGCGTGTGGGTGACGGCTGTCGGCTACGAGGGCGGCTTCACGCCGAACCCGACATACGACGAGGTCTGCAGTGGCCGGACCGGCCACGCCGAGACCGTGCGGGTCGTCTTCGACCCGAGGCAGGTCTCGTACGAGCAGCTCCTGAAGGTGTTCTGGGAGCACCACGACCCGACTCAGGGCATGCGCCAGGGCAACGACATCGGAACGTCGTATCGGTCCGCGATCTACGTCCATAGCGACGCCCAGCGTAAGGCGGCCGAGGCGTCGCGCGCCATGTATCAGCAGCGACTGTCAGAGGCAGGTTACGGGCAAATCACGACCGATGTCGTCGACGCTCCCGAGTTCTACTTCGCCGAGGACTACCACCAGCAATACCTGGCGAAGAACCCGCGAGGCTACTGCCCGGACCATTCGACTGGTGTTTCGTGCCCCGTGGGCGTCGAGGTCCGCGCCGAGTAGGCCGGGTGGTTCCGAAGCTCGTCCTCAACCCGCGGGGTGTGGGTAGAACGTTTTGTGGACGATGCGCCAGGCGTCGTCGGTCCAGACGAGAGACAGGTCGTCGCTGTACCAGACGCCTGCGAACTGGCCCCCGAGCCTGACCAGGGCCGTGTCGCCCTCGAACGAGAGGCGTTCGATTCGCCATTCGTAGGGCCCCGGCTGTGAGATTGCTCCCTCGCACTCGGCCGCGAACTCTTCGAGGGTCGCCCAGGACAGCTTGCCCCCCTCGTTGCCGACGATGGACGCCCGCGGATGAAACGCGCGGCCGAGCTTCGCCGCGTCGCCTTCGATCATCCCGTCGTAATAGGCGCGCACCACCTCGATAACTGCGGCGATGTCTGCCTCGTTGGTCCGCTGGCTCATCGGCGCCTCCTTCCGGCTATGACGATGGCTAGCCTAGAGCCCGCGGGCTCCGACCGGACGCTTCCGGCACGGCCGCAGCCACGTCGAAACGTCCCTCCGACTTTCGTGCCCATGAGTGCCGGCAATAAGCTGACTCACCGACAGCCCAGACCCAGGAGCGTACTGCCCCGATCATCGAACCGGCGTGAAACTCCCCGACGGATTCGGAGTCACGCCGCTCCAGTACGTCGATTGAGTCCGGTCAGAGGCGACGGGCGCCGGCCCGACCTATAGTCGGGCAATGACCGTTCTGCGGATGGACAACGTCCTCCTCGTTGTCGACGACCTCGAAGTTGCCAAAGCGTTCTTCGCCGAACTTGGTCTGGAGATTGAGGGCGAGACGGTCGTCGAGGGCCAGTCGGTCGACCGCCTCATCGGGGTCGACGGCGTCCGGGCCACCATCGCCTCGATGCGGACCCCGGACGGCCACGGGCGGATTGAGCTGGACAAGTTCCACACGCCGGCGGCGGTTAGGGCCGAGCCAGAAGACGCGCCGGTGAACGCGCTGGGCATCCGTCGCATCATGTTCGCGGTCGACGACATCGAGAGCGTCCTTGGCCGCCTGCGCCGCCACGGCGCCGAGCTGGTTGGCGAGGTGGTGCAGTACGAGGACCAATATCGGCTCTGTTACGTCCGCGGCCCCGAGGGCATCGTCGTCGGACTAGCCGAGCAGCTCACCTGAAGACTTATCTAGCTGAGAACACAGGCCCGGGAGCACCGGACGGGAGTCAAGCTGCCCGACGGACTTCAAGATGACGTCGCTCCAGTACGTGGAGTAGCGCCGGCCACGTCGGCGGCCCGGCCCCCGTGTCGGCCTCGCGGCAGGGTCGCGCCGCGGGCGGCTGCACCCGGTCCGAGCGTACGTACTTGAGGAACACGCGGTCCCGGAGCTTGCGGGCAAAGAGCGCGATCTGCTCTTCTCCGATGGCCGCGAAGATAATGGGATGGGATGCCCCGAGAGGGCCTGCTCGAGGCGGTCGAGGGAGTAGACCCCCACCACGTCGCCGCGCTCGATCGCCATGTCCGGGTCGGGGGACGAAGTAGGTGGCGCGCAGCCGGGTGCCTTCCGCGTACCACACCTCCTCGACCAATAGACGCATCTGTCCAAGGTGCCAAACGGCTACTGCCCGAACCACTCCACCAGGGTGAAGCTGCCCGACGACTTCATCGCGACGCCGCTTCAGTACGTGGGCTCGGCTGCCCGGGTCACGCGGAGCCCTGAGAACCTCGGGGGCAATTCGTCTAAGCCGAGGGAGCGCCAGCCACGGCGCGCGTTCTTGGACGGAGGTCAACGATGAAGCAGCGAACGACATCGATCACCCAGGTCAGGACCATCGCGGTCCCCACGACTGATCAGGAGAGATCGCTCGCCTTCTACAGGGACATCCTTGGCTTCGAGAAGACCCTCGATGCGGCGTTCGGCCCCGGCCAGCGGTGGATCGAGGTGAGCCCGCCAGGCGGAGGCACGACGATCGCCCTCCCGCCCCTCGGAGAGACACCCGCCGGCGTCGACACGGGTATCCGACTCGAAACTGACAACGCCGAGGCGGACCACGAGGCGCTCAAGGCCGCCGGTGCGAACGTCGACGCCGATCTGCTTCGCTATCCCGGCGTCCCGCCGATGTTCACGCTCCGCGACCCCGACGGGAACACGCTCTACATCGTTCAGCGGATGTGATCCGCGGCCAAGAGGGCATCATCGTCCACTGGCCGAGCAGCAACTGAGACTCATGACCGGCGGACTTTCGGATGTGCTGGTCAGTCGTCCGTCAGGTCCCGGTCCTGCATCTCCCAGGTGTGGTCGAGCACGTGGTATGCCGTGTGGCGGAGCAGGAACGGGATCGTCCAGTTGCCGAGCGGCTTGCCCTCGGCGTACCAGGAGCGCATCGCCTCGACGAACCGGTCGCGGTGCCGGGCGAGCCCGTCCGGCGTCAGCAGGTCCTCCAGCCCCGACGGCACCTTCACGCGCCTCGAGAAGTCGCCGCCCTCGGTAAACAGGACATGCCGAACGATCTTGTCGCGGGGGCGGCCGCCGCCCCGGACACCCGGCCGGAGCTCCGCCGAGACGCGGGCGGCCGTCTCGTCGAACTCGGCCCACGCCGCGCGCAGCAGCCGCACCTGACGGTCGAAGGTCGGTGCGTCGAATGGCCCGCGGTCGAGCGGCGAGGGCGCGAACGAGATGCCCCAGAAGTCGGTCGAGCCCACCCCTGGGTACCGGCCGATGATGTCGACGTTGGTCTGGGTCGCTAGCTCGGAGCCCAGCCGGACGCGCTTTGCGACCGGGAGGTATCGCGGCACGTAGCGGGCGAGCTTCTCGACCGCCTCGTCCTCCGTCTTGCCGCCACGTTCCAGGCCCGGCCAGTCAGCCGCGACGGCGACCCAGCGCTTGCCCCTCGTGGGCTGTTCGACGAGCACGCGAAGCTGGGACGTCATCGGCTCATCGTACCGGCGGCTCGGGACCACCGTCCGTAGACTCGGAGAGAGAGCCACCTGAGGATGACAGTAGCGTCCGCATTGAAGCTCACACCGTTTCTGCTCTTCGACGGCAACTGCAGCGAGGCGATGTAGTTCTATCGCGCGTGTCTGGATGGCGAGCTGGTCGCCACGAGGGTGAGGGACATGGCCGAGCACGCACCTGGCGATGTACGTGACAAGGTCGCCCACGCGCACCTGACCAGCGGCAGGATCGAGTTCTCGGCGACCGACTGGCAGCACCAGGCTCGCAAGCCGGTGCGGGCAAACAGGGTCGCGATGTACCTCGACGGCCCGTTCGACGAGACGAAGACGATCTTCGACAGGCTCCGACGGAGCCGACCCGGGCCTCCTCGACGAATGGCGCGAATTGCCGTTCGGAATGTATGCGCACCTCGCCGATCGGTTCGGTGCATTGGTTCTTCCGCGGGGAGCGGCCGGGCCGTGACGTGAGTGGAGGTGCCGGTTAGGCTAGGACCGGAGGTGGCCCCAGTGACGACGCGCGAGGCTATGGATGCGGCAATGCACCGCGAGACCGTCGACGAGGCGATGCGCGCGCTCATGGAGCGCGAGGTGTGGATGGCCGACGTGGACACGATGACGCAGGCGATCCACACCGTCTATTGCGGGATGATGGCCGACCACGAGCAGCCGAACGAAAAGGATCGAGATCAGGCCCGACGGTTGATCGCCGCCATCGGAGAATCCATCGGAGCGGGAGCCGAACTCAGGGCGGAGAACAGGTAGAGGTCCCCGCGCGGACTGCTATGAAGGCCGGCGGGAAGCTCCGGACTTGCGGAACCGAGCACCCGGTCATTGGTGGAGGAGTCCGATGAAGTACCTGCTCCTGTACTACGGTCAGATGCCCGAGAACGAGGCGGAGCGAGCACACGGGATGCAGCTCATGGCCGACTGGTATGGCCGCCTGGGCTCCGCGTTGGTGGACGGCGGGAACCCATTTGTGGCGGCACGCAAGGTTGGTCGGGGCACCGCAGAGGACGCCTCGATGGAGGACATGCCAACCGGCTACACGATCATCGAGGCAGCCGACATGGAGGCCGCGACCGCGCTGGCCAGGGACTGTCCGCTTGCGATGGCCGGACGGGAGATCACGCTGCTCGAAACGCTGCCCACGTAGCAGGGAGAGGGTCAGGTGCCGACGGGAACGAACTGGACGCCCGTCGGCAGGCACGCTCTCGTCTCGGGGAAGGCTCGCAGCGGCACGTCCGACGATGGCCGTTCGCCCGGCTGTTCACTCGTCACCAGATTCACGACACCGGTCTGGTCGACCACGATAGCGCCGCTTCGCGCATCGCTGACGAGCCGCTGCCACAGGAGGCGACAGCCGTCCTCCGCCAGGACGCGGACTGCCGCCGACCACGGTCGAGCGCCGAGACCCGTGTAGCCACCGCCCAGCGAATGGGCGGCGACGGCGAAGCCTGTTCCTGACTTGTTCCGACTGTCACCGGCGATGAACTGCACGATGACCGTGTTGTCCGAATCGTTCTGGAACCACACGGCGTAACCCGGCTCGCACGCGACGGCGACCAACGCCGCGAGCGCGAGCATGAGCGATGCTAGCGGTCTGCACATTGGACATTCAGCTCGTGTCGACAACGCAGAAGCGGTTGCCTTCCGGGTCGGCGAGGATCACGTCGTCCGCATCGTGTGGCCGCTTGTCCCACTCGACCTCGCTCGCGCCGAGACCCTTGAGCCGGTCGACCTCAGTCGCCTGCTCGTCGGTGTAGAGGTCCAGATGCATGCGCGGCGGCACGTGGACCGTCGATCGCGCGCGATCGAGCGAGATGTTCGGCCCCGCGCCGCTGCGCGGACGGAGCAGGACGAACGTCTCGTCGTCGCCCCCTTGTCGCCCGCGCGGCACGTAGTCGAGCGCTGCCGACCAGAACGCCTTCTGCCGTTCGATATCGTCGACGCGGAGCACGATCGAACCCACGCGCATCATCGCCATCCAACCGGCGCGACCATCGTCAGCGTTCAGTATGCCGATACCATCGCCTGATGACGGACGAGGACCGACCTCGAGCCTGGCTCATCCGGCACGGCGAGACGGAATGGTCGCGGGCGGGCAAGCACACGAGCCTCAGCGACATCCCGCTGACGGAGCAAGGGCGGGCCGAGGCGAAGCAGGTCCGATCGAAGCTGGAAGGGCATCGATTCGCGCTCGTCCTCTCGAGTCCACGGTCGAGGGCGTTCGAAACGGCCCGTCTCGCAGGCTTTGGCGATCAGGTCGAGGTGACCGATGACCTGGCCGAGTGGGACTACGGCGTCTACGAGGGTCGCACGACCGCGGAGATCCGTGAGACCGAGCCGGGCTGGTCCGTCTGGACGCACTCGGTGACTGGCGGCGAGACGGCCGAGCAGGTCGGTCGCCGGGTCGACCGGGTGATTGCCAGGGTTCTCGGGGGAGGCGGCGACGCGCTCCTCTTCGCCCACAAGCATGTGCTGCGAGTCCTGGCCGCTCGCTGGCTTGATCTTCCACCGATCGAGGGCCGCCACTTCGCGCTCGACACGGCGACGGTCAGCGTTCTCGGCTGGGAGCGCGAGGACCCGGTCGTCGAGCGCTGGAACGAGGCGTGCGTTCCAGGCTGAAGGCGCGCACCCTCCAGCGGACCGAAGTACGGATTCGGGACAGGCGGGCGTAGAATCACGCAACTCCCCGGTTCCCGATCACGCCGGGCGTGTCCCCCGACGATCCGAGCCGGCTGGCAATGCGGAGGAGGCGCCCGTGAATGCCTTTATCGTCGAAGCCAAGAACCAGCCCGGTGAGCTCGCGCGCGTAGCCGGAGCCATCGGCGATCGCGGCGTGAACATCACGACCGGCGCGGTGCTTGGAACGGGATCGACCGGCGCGTTCGGTTTCCTCACCAACGACGAGGCCGGCGCCCGGAGCGCCCTGCAGTCGGCCGGCATCAGCTTCCGCGAGGTCGAGGTCATTCCGGTCAGCCTGCCTGACGAACCCGGCATGCTCGCGCAGGCAGCCCGCCGGCTCGCCGATGCAGGTGTGAACATCGAGTTCGCCATCCCGACCGGCATGAGCGGCGGCAAGGTAACGGTCGCTGTGGGTGTCGACAACATCGCGGCGGCCCGCTCGGCGGTCGGCGAGATGGCGGTCATGGCCTGAGTTCGCCGCGGCCACCAGTCATGACGAGGGCGGCAGCGATGCCGCCCTCTTCGTTCAGGTGGGGCTCGCCAACGCCTCCTTACCCGGCTACCTGGCCAACGAGTCATCCCCGGACTGAGTGGCCCGCAAGGACCCGGCGATTCGCTCGTATCCCCACCCCGGCCG
>DASXSA010000188.1:0-3044 GCA_036506235.1 Candidatus Limnocylindrales bacterium
GGGCGTGACCCCCGTGAAGTGCATGGACTCCGTGTGGCAGACCACCCCCCAGTCCACGGCCTCGACGAACTGGGCGAACGTCCCTGGATTCAGCGACCACCCCATCGCGATCTACCCAATCGCGATCGACGTCAGCGCCCTCGTCTCCGGAGCGCCCGTGGAGTTCCGCATCTTGAGCACCAACGTGGGCGGACAGACCTTCGTCAGCAACCCCGGCCCGACCCGGTTCGTGCCCGGCCGGGGGGGCCCCGACTCGTTCGCGTACCAGTGGATCGAGCGGGACCAGGTAGCAGCCACCCACAGCAATTTCCTCCGGCTGCAATGGCGGAGCCCGAGCGGCGCTGCGGTCCAATTGCAACGAGGCGCCATGTCCTTGCTGTACACAACGGACGCGTGCCAGGGGTCCTCGTAGATGCCGGCTTCGTCGCGCAGGATTCGTACTCAGCGTGGGTTCCCGGCCGGATCAGGGCAGCGCGTGCAGCGCGTCAGCCCTGGCCCCGGCTACGGCCCGCGACGGCTCGGCCCCGCCGGCGGCGCGTGCCCTCGACACCGACCCTCTGGCCTTGCCGAGCTGGGAGCGGAGCTCGTCGGCTCCGTTGCCGATCATGGTCGCGGCCCGGGCGATCTTGTTCTCCAGGATCCCTTCCATCGCGTCGAGGAGCGACCCCACTTCCGAAAGCACCGCTTGCACATCACCCGTGTCGCCGAACCGGGCCACCAGGCTGTACAGGAACAAGAGCACCGGGAGCGCGGTGGAGTACGGAACGATGACGACCCCCTTGGAGAACGCGTCCGCGTGCGCCCGCTTCAGGACCGCGTAGGCAGCGTCGGGAACGGCCGCAACCGCCACCGGCGCCGTGAGGGCGGGGTCGAGATATTGGGCGACCTCCCGAGCGCGATGGGCCACCACCCACTCAACCTCGCGAGCCCGGGCGTCGAGGTCGCCCGGGTCCTCCGCGGCTTCCAACGCCTCGAGCTCCGCCAGCGCCGACCACTTGGAATCGATCGGCAGGCGCCTGCCGTCGGGGAGCAAGAGGCCGAACTCCACCACCTTGCCGTTGACTTTGAAGTCGGTGATCAGGATCCCGGGCGGAAGCTGGGTGAGGTGCTGGCGGAGCACGTTCTCCCCCGCTCGCCCCTGGGAGGGACCGCCGGCCAGGACCGTCGACAGCCGCCGGACGACGGTCCACGCCTCTCGTTCCCGTTCCTGGCGCTGCCGCTCCGAGATCGACAGGTGGTGCAGTGCACGCCTGGCGCCGGCCACCTCCTCGTGGAGACGCTCGGCGAGCGCATCGCGTACCCCCACCGAGTCGGCCAGCCGCCGGAGATCGGAGGCCTGGACCTCGAGCCGGGCCTCGAGCCGGCTGGCGCCAAGGTGCTCCTGCGACCGGTGGCCGCCGTATCGAGCCGCCATCAGGACCGCACCAGCGGCGAGCCCCACCGCGAGCCCCACGATGGCAGAGCCCAGGTCGGTCACGGTTCTCCTCGGTGCGCCCGCCCACGTTCGATCACGGGCCAACCGTAGAGCCAGGGTGTGACAGGCCCGGCCCTGGCTACGAGCGGCGCTTGCGGGCCGAAGACCGACCGCCCCTGCTGGAGGCACCCGGTGAGTTCGCGATCCGCGCCGCCCGTTCCTTCGACATCCCCTTCCGCTTCAGCGCCTCGTACTGCTTCTCGTTCTTGACGCTGGGCCGCTTGTCGGGCATCGCCACCTCCTTTCGTCACGTTCGGTCATTCCCCGATTCGTTCGGAGAAAACGGGTGTGGTACAAGGGTCGTCGGTTTCACGAGGAGGGACGAGATGACCGTGACTCGTCGTGTGCTGACACTCTGCGTCATCGTCTCGTTCGTGGCGCTGTCGCTGCTCGCTCTGGCCGCGCCGGCCCTGGCCGCCGACTCCGAAGGGAACGACCCTCAGATCGTGTTGACCGGACAGGTGGTTGTCCAGGCGGGCCAGACCGTTGGCGATGTGGTGATCTTCAACGGGCCGGCCACGATCGAGGGGACTGTCCGGGGCTCCCTCACCTCCTTCAACGGCGACGTGTCCATCTCGGGGACGGTCACCCGTGACGTGACGTCGTTCAACGGCGATGTCACCGTGGCTTCCGGGGCCCGGATCGGCGGGGACCTGGTGACCCAGTCGGCGCCGAGCGTCGCCTCCGGGGCAACGATCGAGGGCGACCGCCGGCGGGTGGATACCGACGTGATCACCGGCCGGTTCACCTGGATCAGCCAGTTCGCCGTGTGGGTGGCCGTCTCGGTCTCGATCCTGGTGCTCGGACTGCTGCTCCTCCTGTTCGCGCCGAGAGCGGCCGAGTCCGTCGCCCGCGCGGCGGTGGAGCGGGTCGGTGCCTCGATCGGCTGGGGGGTCGGCCTGTTCTTCGGGCTCCCCCTCGTGGCCGTGATCGCCCTGGTCACCATCGTGGGCATCCCGTTCGGCCTTGGGACCCTCCTCGGGCTCGCCCTGATCTACTCGCTCGGCTACACCGCCTCGTGCTTCGCCCTGGGTCGGGCCCTGCTCAAGCCGCCGACCAGTCGGTATCTGGCGTTCCTGGCCGGATGGGCCATCGTCCGCGTGGCGTCGCTCATCCCGTTCGTCTCTGGGCTGGTGTGGTTCGTGGCCGTCGTGTACGGGCTTGGCGTCCTCGCGGTCGCGGCCCGCCGCAGGGAGTCGATGGGGATGGTCTCCGCACCGGCGACGATGCCGCCGCCTCCTCCGCCGGCTCCCGCCTGACGGGCGGCAGTACGATCCCGGTATGACCGCGCCTCCTGCCATCCACATGGTCCACGTGGCGGGCTCCCACCGGGAGGTGGGGGCGCAGATCGGGTCGGCCTGCGCCCCCGTCCTGCGGGAGGCGGTGGAGTTCGACGCCGACATCCCCCCGGGGCGCACCCGGGCCGATCAGCTGGCCCTGGTGCAGGTGGGGCTGCTGGTCAAGGACCAGCTGGTCGTGAGCGGCGGAGCGCGGGCGGGTGCTCGGGAGGGCGCGGTCACCAGCGACGACGCCCGGGTGCAACAGGCCGCGATCGACGCGGCGTCGGCCG
>DASXSA010000189.1:0-4584 GCA_036506235.1 Candidatus Limnocylindrales bacterium
TGAGGCTCAGGACGGGGCCGAGGAGAGGACGCCGGAGGACAGGATCGGCGGCGTGGGCTGGGTCGCCCCGGGTCCTGGTTCCTTCGTGAAAGCGACCGTGGCACCGGCTCCGACCTGGCCGACGTTGGTGGCGAGGTACCCGACTCCGTCGCTGTAGGCCAGCGCGCCGACAGGCACGGGGGCGTTCGAGCCGACGATGACCCACGCCTCGTACACCTGCGACCCCGTCGTCGGCGGCAGGCCTCGCAGGACGATGGCGGCGGTGCCGTCCGTGGCCACGGCGGCGAGGCCGGTGTTCTGGCCCGCCTGGCCGCCCGACAGGATCGCGACCGTGCTGCCCGGCTGGCGGGCGATCGCAAGGACCTGGTCGACCCGGTCCCGATATGCCTGGGCGGACGCGAGGTCTCCCTGGAGCCGGATGTTCCAGACGCCGAGCGCAGCGATCACGATGGCGGCGGCAGCCGCAAGCGCCCACGCCGGCCGAGCAAAGATGAACCCCTGGCGAGGGCGGGCGGCCTCACGTTCGACCCCGGGAACCGTCGGCGCTTCGGGCTGTGCTCCCGCAGCTTCGGCCCGGCCAGCCGTACGGGCTTCGAGATCGCGTGCCGCGGCGGCCATGATCCGGTCCCGCAGGTGCGCCGGCGGGTCGACCTGTCGGACCGACGCCGCGAGAAGCGGCACGACCGCGCCAAGCTCTTCGAACTCGGGATGCGGCAGGTCGCAGGTCGCGAGGTGTTCGCGGACCGCCTGCTCCTCGTCGGGCCCGAGCGCGCCGAGGACGAACGGCGCCGCGAGCTCGAGCGCTTCGTCGTGCGTCATGCGTCCGCTCCCGGCCGAGGCGCCGGCCCGGATGCACCGTCCGGCAGCGAGGAGGCATCCACCTCCACGGTCGTCTCGCCAAGCAGGTTCCGGCGCATCGCGAGGAGCCCAAGTCGCATCCGGCTCTTGACCGTCCCAAGCGGGATTCCCGTCCGAGCTGCGATCTCCTGCTGCGTCAGCCCGCCGAAGTAGGCGAGCTCGATCGCTTCCCGCTGGAAGTCGGGAATGGCACGGAGCGCGCCCTGGATCGCGTCGCGGTCGAGGGCGGCCGACACTTCCGGCCAGACGTCGGGCAGTGTGAGCGGCGGAGGCGGGACGGCCTCGCGGTCGGGCAGCTCGGTGGTCGGGCGGCGGCGGCGAACGGCATCGACTGCGCGGTGGTGGACGATCGAGAGCAGCCACGTCTTGACGCTTCCCCGGGCCTCGGCGTAGCGGGCGGCGTTGCGCCACGCACCGAGGAAGGCGTCCTGGACGACGTCCTCGGCGAGGGCCGCGTCGGCCGTGATGCGGAGAGCGATCGAGTAGGCCATGGTTCGGTAGCGCTCGTACAGTTCCTCGAGGGCGTCCAGCTGACCGCCGGCGACGCGCGCCAGCGTCGCCTGGTCCGCGTCATCGGCAGGAGCTGCCGACCGGAAACGGCTGCTGCCGGCCGGGTCCATCACCGCTGGATGCGCACCTTCCGCGCTTCCGGTTCACTCGGGGTGTGCGCGACCGCACCGCGCCGACCCTTCTCGGCGGCTGGCACGAGCTCCAGGTCCGGCAGTCGGTCGGTGGCCGCAAGGACGTCCGCGAAGACCTCATCAGCTGAGCGCGTCGCATCGATAACTGCGAAGCGCGCGGGTTCCTCACGAGCCAGGGCCAGGAACCCGTTCCGGACGCGGCGGTGGAAATCGAGATCGAAGCTCGACTCGAAGCGATTGTGCTCGCGCCGGGCCTTGCGCCCAAGGCCGACTTCGGGCGGGAGGTCGAGCAGGATCGTCAGGTCGGGCTTGCGTCCGGACGTCGCGAATCGCTCCAGGGCTCGCAGCTCGTCAAGGGGCAATCCTTCTCCGTAACCCTGGTAGGCGAGGGTCGAGTCCGCGAAACGGGTCGCGATCACGAGTCGGCCGCCCGAGAGGGCCGGCGCCACGACCTCGGCGACGAGCTGTGCGCGAGCGGCGTTGAACAGCAGCGCGTCCGTCCTCGCGTCGATCGGCCGTGCCGGCTGCGCCGTGGCGCCCGGTATGTGCGGTGGCAGGAGGAATTCGCGGATCCGCTCTCCGAGGACCGTGCCGCCCGGCTCGCGCGTGAGGACGACGTCGACCCCGGCCTCGAGCGCCGAGTCCCGGAGCCTCGCCGCCTGGCTGGTCTTCCCGGCGCCTTCCGGGCCCTCGAAAGTGATGAACCAGCCTCGCCGCGAACGGCGCCGCAGGCTCGTCACGCGCTCATTCTCGGCACGGTCGCGAGTCTATCCGACGGGAAATCAGCCGACTTCGCAGGCGGCCGGCCCCCCGCGTCCGTGCTGCGCGTGATCCGGGGCCCCGCCCGCCGCGAATCACCGGCGAGTGTCGCATCGTCTTGCGCGACCGTGGAGGATCGGGACGCCGTGCTTGCCTACCATTGCGGCCGCTGATGGCCATGACCTGTCGGATCCCGTTCCGCTTCGCCGCAGCCGCCGCGCTGGCTGCTTCGCTCGCGGTCGCGCTGACGGCGACCGCGCCGACTCCCACCGCCGCGCATCCGCTGGGCAACTTCACGATCAACCACTACGCCGGGATCCGGGTCAGCTCGGGCCGGATCGCGCTCGACGTGGTGATCGATCGTGCCGAGATCCCGACCTTCCAGGAGCGACAGCGCATCGACACCGATGGCGACGGCCAGGTCTCGGACGAGGAGATCGAATCCGAGCGGCAGACTGCCTGCGGCCGGCTCGCCGGCCAGCTTTCCCTGACCGAAGCCGGTCAACCGCTGCTGCTCGCCGTTCAGGGCGCCGGCCTCTCATTCCCGCCAGGCGCCGCGGGCCTGCAGACCATGCGGCTTACGTGCGAGTACGAAGGTGAGCTGACGGCACTCCCCGCGCCAGGGACGAGCTTCAGCTTTGCCGATTCTTCCGATGCGGGCCGGATCGGCTGGCGCGAGATCGTCGTGCTGGGCGATGGGACGACCATCAGCGGGTCGGCTCGGTCCACAGGCGTCTCCAACCGACTGACGGCCTATCCCGCCTCCCTCCTGACCCTGCCGCTCGACGACCGCTCGGTGGCTTTTGGCGCCGCTCCCGGTGGGCCCGCGCTTCCTGCCCTCTGCGTGGCCGAGGCGCATCCCCTCGTCTCCGACGGGTCGAGCACAGGGATTGGCTGCGCGGTAGTGGCCCAGCCCCAGCCCGCGGTGAACCCTGCGCTCGAGGTCTCCGGTCGGTCCGGGACGTCCGCACTCGCTCCTGCCGCGGTACCGGGCGGCGTGGGCAACGAGATCTCCGATCTGCTCGCGACGCGGGACCTCACGCCGCTGGTCCTGATGCTGTCCCTGCTTGCGGCGGCGGCCCTCGGTGGTTTTCATGCCCTCACTCCGGGGCACGGCAAGACGGTGTTGGCGGCCTACCTGGTTGGCACTCGCGGGACCGTCCGCCACGCTCTTGGGCTCGGGCTGTCGGTCACGGTCTCCCACACGCTCGGGGTCGCGCTACTGGCGGTCCTGATCGTGGCGGCCGGGAACGTGATTCCGGCGGACCAGTACCAGCACCTCGTCGCGGTGCTGTCGGGACTGATGATCGTGGCCATCGGAACGTGGTTGCTGGTCGGGCGCGTTGGGAAGTTCAGGGGCCGGAAGCCCGACCACCACCACGACCATGCTGACCAGAGCCAGGACGAGGCTCACGACCACCACGATCACGGCGACCACCAAAGCCATGACCACAGCCACGACCACAGCCACCTTCCAGCTTCCGGTCGTGACCTGAGCTGGCGGGCGTTGTTCGCGCTCGGACTGTCGGGCGGGATCGTGCCCTCGACCAGCGCGCTGATCATCCTCCTGGCCACCGTCACGAGCGGACGTGCGGCCTACGGCCTCGTGCTCGTCATCGCCTTTGGCATCGGCATGGCGGCAGTGCTGTCGGGGATCGGCCTGGCCCTCGTCTACGCGCGGGGAATCGTCGAGCGCGTTCCGCGACGGCGATCCTTCGACCGCTTGACCGCCGCCCTGCCTGTGCTCACGGCGGTCGTCGTCTTTGGCGTCGGGGTCATCCTCACCGGAAGCGCGCTCCTCGGCCGATCCCTCACCGGCTGAAGGCTGATCGACCGTCTGCCGTCGCAGCGCCCCCGTCGGCGGACCAGGTTCTGTTAGTCTGGCGGCTCCCATGCGTGAGATGACTGACCGCGCGCTGGACACGGCCGCCCAGGGCGGTGCCACCTACGCCGACGTCCGCATCGTGCGCCGCACCGAAGAGTCGATCTCCATCAAGTCGGGCAGGCTCGAGGGCGTGTCCTCGGGCGAGACCGAGGGCTTCGGCGTCCGCGTGCTGGTCGACGGCGCCTGGGGCTTCGCGAGCTCGCACCTGCTGGAAACCGCCGAGATCGACCGGGTCGCTGCGGAAGCGGTCCGCATCGCGCGGGCATCCGCGACCGCTCTCCGGCACGCCGTCAAGCTCGACGACCGGCCACCCGCCCACGGGACATACGAAACGCCGATCGTCGAGGACCCCTTCGCGGTCTCGCTCGAGACGAAGATCGACGAGTTGACCGCCGCCGACGCCGCCGCCCTACGTGTCAAGGGCATCACCTTCACCGAGAC
>DASXSA010000190.1:0-2323 GCA_036506235.1 Candidatus Limnocylindrales bacterium
ACGAACACGCCGACCATGCCCACCTCGAGGATCAGGAACGAGACCATGTATTCCTTGATCCGTTCGCGGATCGGCCCGAAGCTCGCCAGGATCGAGATCCAGGTCAGGGTCGTCGTGAGCACGACCAGGATCAGCGACAGCCCGTCGATGCCGAGCTTGTACTGGATGCCGAAGAGCGGGATCCAGTCGCGCGCCTCGACGTATTGGAAGTTGTTGGGCACGTTGCGCGGCGAGAAGCCGATGACGAGGACGAGCGACGCGATCCAGGTCAGGACCGATGCCCCCAGCGCGGCCGGGCGGGCGTAGGCACGCGGCAGGATCGCCACGAAGATCGCTCCGACGAGCGGCAGGAATGTGACGATCGTGAGGAGCGGAATCTCGTCGACCTTCACCGTCTCACCCTCGCCCTAGCGGCCCACGATGATCAGGTACGAGCCGGCCATCACGATGAGGCCGATGGCGATGCCGAGCGCGTAGTTCTGGACGCGGCCGGTCTGGACGCGGCTCAGGCCGCGACCGCTGAGGCGGGTCACGCTGCCGATGCCGTTGACCGCGCCGTCGATGACCTCGCGGTCGAACCACCAGCATGCCGCGGCGACGCGACCGCCGATCCGGATGAACAGCAGGTCGTAGAGGTCGTCGAACCACCATTTGTTGAGCGACGCCCGGTACAGGAACGGAACACGGGCCGACAGACCCCGGACGCTCTCGAAGTCCGGCCGCCGGCGGAGACCGTCGATCTCGACCCCGAACAGCCGCCACGCCGCCGCGACGCCGATGACCGCCACGGCCACGCTGGCTCCCAGCAGCGCTCCGTCGATGCCGAAGAGCTGGAACTGCGCCTCCGGTCGACCGAGGGCCGCCTCGGCGCCCTCGAAGACCGGGCGGAGCCACTGACCGATGAGACTGTTCCCGAGCGGCAGGCCGATCAGCAAACCCAGGACGACGCTCGGAATGGCGAGCAGGACCAGGGGGATCGTCATCACGGGCGGCGACTCGTGGATGTGCGGCTCGACGTGCGGATCGACCCGGCTCTCGCCCCAGAACGTGAGGCCGATCAAGCGGAACATGTAGAACGCGGTCAGGACGGCAACGACGATGCCGATGGCCCAGACCCAGATGAACCCGTTCTTGAACGCCTCGCCGAGGATCTCGTCCTTGCTGAAGAAGCCGGCCAGCGGCGGGATGCCCGAGATCGCGACGGCGCCGACGAGCATCGTGCCGTAGGTGATCGGGATCTTCCGGGCGAGCCCGCCCATGCGCCGCATGTCCTGCTCGTCGTGGACGGCGTGGATCACCGAACCCGAGTCGAGGAACAGCAGGCCCTTGAAGAAGCCGTGGGTCATGAGGTGGAAGATCGCGGCCGTGAACGCGCCGACGCCGAGCGCCGCGAACATGTAACCCAACTGGCTCACCGTGGAATAGGCGAGGACACGCTTGATGTCGGTCTGGGTCATCGCGATCGATGCCGCCAGGATCGCGGTGAAGATGCCGATCGCGGCGACCACGTACATCGTCTGTGGTGCGGCCGCGAAGAGCTCGTTTGCGCGAGCGACGAGGTAGACCCCGGCGTTGACCATCGTCGCCGCATGGATGAGCGCCGACACGGGCGTTGGGCCCTCCATCGCGTCGGGCAGCCAGACGTGGAGCGGGAACTGGGCGCTCTTGCCGACCGCGCCCGCGAACACCAACAGCGCCACGAGCCACACCGGGATCGGAAAGGCGCCACCGCCCGCTCCCGACGCGCCCTCGACGAGGATGTGGATCGACTCGCGGATGTTGAGCGTGGGAGTGCCGACGGAGCTCGTGTTCAGGAAGATCGCGGCGATTCCGAGTGCGAAGCCGACATCGCCGACGCGGTTGACGATGAACGCCTTCTTCGCCGCGAGCGCCGCCGATCGGCGCGCGTACCAGAACCCGATCAGAAGGTAGCTGCACAGGCCGACCAGCTCCCAGGCCACGAACACGAGCACCCAGCTGTCGGCGAGGACAAGGAGCAGCATCGAGAACATGAACAGGTTCAGGTACGCAAAGAACCGCCAGTAGCCCGGGTCGTGGCCCATGTACCCGATCGAGTACACGTGGACGAGCATTCCGATGGTCGTCACGACGATGAGCAGGCAGGCGGTCAGGTTGTCGGCGAAGAACGCGGCATCGGCCTCGAACGTCCCGGCCGGTATCCAGCTGTAGAAGAAGACGCGGTGACCGCCCTCCCCGAACGGACCGGAGCCCGTCAGGGCGCTGAACGCGACGAGCATGCTGATCAGCCAGGACAGGACGACGAGTCCTACGGGGATCCAGTGCGCCTCGCGGCCAAGACGCC
>DASXSA010000191.1:0-5587 GCA_036506235.1 Candidatus Limnocylindrales bacterium
GGCCTGGGTGTTCGGGACTGCCGAGGCGTCGCCGGTCCCCGACCGCCGGAGGGTGATTTTGTGCCGGCTATTCCTCGGCGGATTACCAATTGGGAATCTGCTCCTTTCGAGCCCAGCGACGCGAACCCAACCGAGCCTCGCAAGCGTGGAATCCGGCGGCTACTGGCTCCGGCACGCTTGCAAACCTCCTTGTCAGTCCATCGATGACTAAGCGGCGGATCCGGGCGTGTTCGCCAGGCGCAGCCACCGTGTGAATGCCCGGTGGGAAAAACGGCGGCCGCAGGGCCTTTGGCGGCGGGCGCCTCGGCGGGGGCCGAAGTACCAGGGTGACCTCAGGCCGATGTCGGGCGATCCTCCGCCAGCGAGGCCATGACCGTCTCGGCGGCCGACGACAGAAGGCGACGCGTCCGCCCCCGCCATGGGAGCCCACATCGCTCGGTCGGACCAGTCACGCCGATCGCCGCAACGATCCCGTCCTCCCGGAAGATCGGAACCGCCATCGCGACGGAGCCCTCGATGAATTCCCCCTCGCTGATCGCGATCCGCCTGGTGGTGATCTCTGCCAGCGACGCCCGCAGGTTCGACTCCGTCAGAGTCTGCCGCGTGATCGGGACGATCCCCTGGGCGATGACCTCCTCGACGATCTCCGGCGGTGCAAAGGCGAGCAGGGCGCGCGGCAGCGCTCCAGCGTAGAGGGGCAGCATGGCGCCGGGCTCCAGGGCGACCCGAAGCGCCTGCCGCGACTCGACCTGGTGCAGGTTCACCGCCGAGAGGCCGACTCGTCGCATGACCAGCGCCGTCTCGCCCGATTCGTCCACCAGCGTCCGCAGGACCGGATCGGCCAGACGGACCAGGCGCTCGCTGGTGACGTTCGAGCCGGACCCGATCAGGAGTCGCGGTCCCAGCCGATAGCGCCCGCCGCGGCGATCGACGAACCCGAAGTCCGAGAGCGTCCGGAGATAGCGATAGACGCTCGAGATCGGCATCTCCAGCACGGAGCTGAGCTCGTCCGCCCGGAGCTCGCCGCGGTCGGCGACCGTCAGCAGCAGTCTCAGGCCGCGAGCGAACGAGGTGTCCTCGGCCGCCTCCTCTGGCGGGCGATCGCGAGCGGTAGCCACGGGCCTATTGTGGCCGACCGTGCGCTCGCCCCCGCCTTCGGTTCCACGGACCCTCCGAGTACCAGGCTCGTCTGAGCCTCCGGCCGCTGAAATTAGGTATGCCCCGGGCCCTCGATAGGGGCTTCCTCCCGATGCCCTGCTGTCCCCCGAAACGGAGGATGCGGTCATCGATCGATGCCCGATACGGTCGAACCAGGGAAGGACCCAGGGGACGAGATGAGCAAGCGGGAGCGGCAACAGTACTTCGAGCGGCTGGTCCAGCTCCGCGCGCTGTACAGGCTCCGGGGCTGGGATGACGACACGGCCTCGATCAGCGTCTCTGACGCCATCGCCCACGCCGAAAAGCTGCTGGACGATCCGCTCGCGCTCGCGAATGCCATCGGTCCAGCCGACGACGAAGACGCCCAGGCGCACGAGCGGGCCGGATCCGACCAGTCGGCCAACTGACTCCGCCCGCCCTCGAGCAGACCGGGCGAAAGCATGGCCGCCACGCCGGGCCGACAATCTCTCGGTGGACAACCTGCCGCGGCTCACCTTCCTCGGCCACTCGACCGTCCTGATCGAGCTCGCGCGGCTTCGCATCCTCACCGACCCCGTCCTGTTCGACCGCGTGAGGCTGCTGAAGCGGGTCGTGACGTCGCTCGACGCGAGCCTCTACGCCGGCATCGACCTCGTCCTCATCAGCCATCTCCACCTCGACCATTTCGACCTGCAGTCGCTGCGCCTGGTCGGCCAGGACGTCCACCTGGTCGTGCCGCTCGGCGCCGGCCGTCTGCTCGAACAGGCGGGCTTCGAACACGTCGACGAGCTCGCGCCCGGGGAGCAGGTCGTCGTCGGTGATCTCCGTGTCACTGCTACTCCCGCGGCACACGGCGGGTTTCGACCACCGCTGGGTCCGCGGGCCATGGCCGTCGGCTTCCTCCTCGAGGCGGGGGCGGCCAAGCTCTATTTCGCCGGCGACACCGACCTGTTCGACGGCATGGCCGAGCTGGCGCCGAACCTCGACGTCGCGTTCCTGCCGGTCTGGGGCTGGGGACCGAGCCTGGGCCCAGGCCACCTCGACCCTCGCGGGGCGGCGAAGGCCCTACGTCTCCTACGGCCGCGCTATGCCGTGCCGATTCACTGGGGTACGTACTGGCCGTTCGGGTTTGGGCGTGTTCGAGCTCACCGCCTCAGCGAGCCACCGCTCGAGTTCGCCGAGAGCGCCGCCGAGATCGCCCCAGACACGGTTGTCCTGGTCACGCCGCCGGGCGAGCCGGTCTCGTTCGCCCCCTGACCAGCTCCGGCCGGGAGTTCCGGCGGGCTGCAGGACTCGCCGTTTCCGGGCCGCTCTAGACTCACGCCGACGTGCCGCGCCCGATCCGCCGACTCCTGGACTTCTACGCGCTCCAGCTTCGGCTGCTGCGCACCTGGCGCCTCGGGCGGCGCGCGCTTCTACGGCGCATCGTGCTCACGACGGTGGTCGCGTACATCGCGCTGGCGATCTCGATCTACCTCGTACCCGGGATCAGCGCCAGCGGTCCGCCGAGCATCCTCGCCGCCGTCCTCCTGATCGCGCTCCTGAACTCGGCCTTCCGTCCCGTCGTCCTGTGGCTCGCGCTGCCGCTCGGGATCCTGGTCGTGGCCGTGGTGGGCGTCGCCCTCCAGCTGGTCGTCGTCCTCCTGGTCGGCACCCTCATCCCTGGCATCCACCTCTCAGGCCTCGTCGCCGCGGTCGAGACGGCCGTGATCTTCGCGATCGTCAACGCTTCGATCAGCTGGTTCATCTCGCTCGGCGAGGACGAGTCGTACTTCAGCCACCTCGTCCGGCTGCTGGCCGGGCAGGGCGCGCCGAAATCGGAGGTGCCGGGCGTTGTGATCATCCAGATCGACGGCCTCTCGCATCCGGTCGTCGTGAACCAGATCAGGGCCGGCCGCATCCCCACGATGGCGCGCTGGCTGCGCTCGAGATCGCATCGACTGGTTCCCTGGGAGTGCCAGCTCCCGTCGCAGACGTCGGCCAGCCAGGCGGGCATCCTGCTTGGCTCGAACGATGGAATCCCGGCGTTCCGCTGGTACGAGAAGGCTTCGGGACGGCTCCTGGTCTCCAACCGTCCGTCCGACGCCGCCGAGATCGAGGGCCGCTACGCCGGCGGGGACCCGCTGTTGGCCGGTCAGGGGACGAGCGTGGGCAACCTGTTTTCCGGCGGCGCGGGGGAGAGCCTCCTGACGATGTCGCGCATGACGCATCCGGTTGAGGCGCTGGGCCCGACGCGCAGCTGGTTCTACTTCTTCGTCAGCCCGTTCGCGTTCGCCCGGGCCCTCTTTCTCACGATCGGTGAGGCGGGCAAGGAAGTCTGGCAGGCACGCCGCCAGCGGCTGGCCGGGGTGGAACCGCGGATCGAGCGCGGCGGCGCCTATCCCCTGCTCCGCGGCGTGACCAACGTGTTCCTGCGGCACGTCACCACGTCGCTCATCGTGGAGCGGATGCTGCAGGGCACGCCCATCATCTATGCCGACTTCGTCGACTATGACGAGGTCGCCCACCATGCCGGACCGGAGCGCGCGGAATCGCTCGAGGCCCTGGATGGGGTGGACCACGTTCTCGGCGGGCTCGAGCGAGTCGCCTCGGAGGCACCCCGGCCCTATCGGTTCGTCGTCCTGTCCGATCACGGTCAGAGCATGGGCGCCACGTTCCGCCAGCGGCATGGCAAGACCGTCGAGGAGGTCATCCGCGACCTGATGGGCGGAGGCCAGGAGGTCAAGGCGGAGACCGAGCCGGTCGAAGCCTGGGGACCGGTCAACGGGCTGCTGACCGAGCTTGGCCGAGCCGCAGGTTTCGGCGGTCGCGTCATCTCGAGGACGTTGGCCAGCCGGTCGAACGAGGGCGCGGTGGAGCTCGGGCCCGGGCGCGGCGGGCGAGCCGGGCAGAAGGAGGCCGAGGCCGAGCCGCCCGATCTGGTCGTCTGCGCGTCGGGCAATCTCGCGCTCGTCTATTTCAACGCGAGTCGGGAGCGTTTGACGCTCGAGCGGTTGATCGAGCTCTACCCACGCCTGCTCGACGGGCTTGGGCGTCACGAGGGCATCGGCTTCCTGCTCGTCAGGTCGGCCGATCACGGCGCGGTGGCGATCGGGCCGCGCGGCCGCAACTATCTCGATGAGGGCAGGGTCGAAGGCGTCGATCCGCTGGGGCCTTTCGGGCCGCACGCCGCGGACAGTCTTCGCCGCCTGGACTCCATGCCCAATGTGGGCGACATCGTCCTGAACTCGGCGCTCGATCCCGAAACCGACGAGGTGGCCGCCTTCGAGGAGCTGGTCGGCAGTCATGGCGGGGCCGGTGGCTGGCAGACGAAGGCGTTCGTGCTGTACCCGCGCGAGTGGTCGGCCCCGGTCGGGACGCTCGTCGGTGCCGCAGCGGTCCATCGACAGCTCGTCACCTGGCTGGCCGCTGCGGGTCTCCGGCCGCCTGCGGTGAATGCCGAGGGCGGTGCGGTGGCGCCGCCGCCGGAAAGCAGCCAGCCCGAGGACGCGCCGCCGGTCGAGGCGATCGCATCGTGAGGAGTGCGCCATGAGCTACGAGATCAGGCAGATCCAGCATGTCAGCCTGCCGATCCCGCCCGACGACGAGGCGCTGCGCGAAGGGCGCAGGTTCTACGTCGAAATCCTGGGCCTGCGTGAGGTCGACCGGCCGCCAGCGCTGCCAAACAGGGGCCTGTGGTTCCGAATCGGGGACCAGGAGCTGCACCTGTTCAGCGAGCCTGGAGGCGTCGCAGTCAACCCCGAGTCGCGCCGCCACCCGTGCTTCCGGGTCGACGACGTCGCGGGACTGCGGCGCCACCTCGACGACAACGGCGTCCGTACGCTCGACGACGACGGCGAGATCCCCGGCCGACCGCGCTTCTTCGCGATCGACCCGTTCGGCAACACCCTCGAGTTCGTCCGCTTCGAGGCGAACCACTGGTGAAAGCCCTCGTCCTGCGCGCGGAGTGGCAGCCGCGGGACGCCGACGGGGAGGTTGCCGACGGTCGCCGCGGCTCCGGGATCCGCGTGGCCGACCGCGGGAGTCAGGTCTGGCGGGAACCAAAGATCATGGTCGAGCAGCGCGCCGACCCTTCGCCAGCCGCCGACGAAGTCGTGATCCGGGTTCGGGCGGTCGGGATCTGCGGATCGGACCTCCATTTCGTGGAGCGCGATACCGACGGCTACATGCTGTATCCGGGCATGGTGGGCACGCCCGTCGTGACCGGGCACGAGTTCGCGGGCGTTGTCGAGGCGGTGGGATCGGACGTTCGCGACCTGGCCGTTGGCGACGCTGTCTGCGCCGAGGAGATCGCCTGGTGCGGCGAGTGCTTCGCATGCCGGTCCGGTCGGCCGAACAACTGCACGCGGCTGGAGGAGCTGGGCTTCACCTTCGATGGGGCGCACGCCGAGCTCGTCGCGACGCGCGCGCGCTACTGCTGGTCGCTGGCGCCGCTGTTCGAGGCCGGCCT
>DASXSA010000192.1:0-12543 GCA_036506235.1 Candidatus Limnocylindrales bacterium
GGGCGTCGACGTCGAGTTGCGAATGACGAGCGTCGTTTTGAGGGGCGCGGGCGAGTCGACCGCCTTGCCCTTCATGCTCTGGATCAAGAGGCGCGCGGCCAGCCTGCCCTTCTCGACGATGGGCTGGTGCACCGTCGTCAGAGGCGGATTCGTCCACGCCGCGGCCGGGATGTCGTCGAACCCGACCACCGAGAGGTCTTCGGGTATCCGGAGCCCCGCGGACTGGGCTGCCGAGATGACACCGATCGCCGCCATGTCGCTCATCGCCAGCACGCCGGATGGTCGCTGCTTTCCCCGGGGCAGCGATTCGAACGCGCGCGCGCCCGCGGCGATCGACGTCCCGGCCGTGACCGTATGCGGGGCAGCGGCGCCCGCGCTCTCGATGGCCGACCGGTAGCCCGCCAGCCGCCGCACGGCGGTCGGCGTGTTGGCGGCCTGGGATCGTGTCGGCGGCAGCACGATGATCGCCAGCTCGCGGTGGCCGAGCTCGATCAGGTGCCGGGCCGCGGCTTCCGCGCCGCCCTGGTCGTCGACGTTCACCACAGGGTGGTCGGCGGCGCTCTCCGAATCCACGAGCACGGCCGGGATGCCGATCGCGTCCAGCACCTCGAGCGCGCGGTCGTGCGGCCCGAGGCCGAGGCTGATGAAACCGTCCACGGACGCCTGGCGGATCGCGCCTTCGAGCGAACCGTCAAGCGGCGGCACCAGGAGCAGGGTCAGGTCGTGCTCCTCGCAGATCTCGCCCAGGCCCTGGATCAGCTCGCTGACGAACGGGTTGGCGAACACGGTCGACAGGCGCTGCGGGATGAGGACGCCGATCGTGCCGCTGCGGCGCATCGACAGCGCGCGGGCGGCCGGGTGCGGGGTGTAGCCCAGGTCGTGCGCGACCCCGAGCACACGCTCGAGAGTCGCCTGGCCCAGCCGTTCGGGGTTGTTGAAGGCGAAGGAGACGGCCGTCTTCGAGACGCCCGCCGCGCTGGCCACGTCGGCGATGGTCACCCGGACCGGGACCCCCAACCAGGCTCCAGGCATCTTTTGCGCTCCCGTATTCCCAGCGCCGGAACCAGCGCTGCATGAACCGATTTACTAAATCGGTTTATGGGATCGTATTGGGGATCGGGCGACCTGTCAAGGGTGATCTTCGCGCGCGCCGGCGCCCTCGCCGTCCGGAATCGCCTGGCCGCTCACCGGGTCGACGCGCACTTTGAGGTCGCCGACGAGAAGGTCCCGCAGCACGTCGTCGACGGTTTTCGTGGAGTCGCCTTTCTCGCTTTCGCCCTCCTCGGCCGCCGGCGGGACGTCGACGGTCACGGGCGCTTGGCAGCCAGGGTCAGCGGCCGCACGAGCTCGGGGTCGACCTTCGGCCGGCGTTCGGCGGTGAGCAGGCCGTTCTGCTCCTGCTCGACGTCGGTGAGCTGCGTGTAGCAGAACCCCTGGACCGGGCCCGGCCCCAGCAGGGACTCGATGAGCGCGCCGTAAGTGGTCAGGAACTCGTCGCCGTTCCCGACCTCGAGCCAGCCCCAGCCTCCAGTCCCCGCGACCCGCAGCCCGCCGAACTCGCTGACGAGCACCGGCTCGCCACGGTACTCGAACCCGGGGTCATAGGTCGCATGGCCGTTGGCGCCGCCGTCGAGGGCCGTCTCGAGCGACCGGTAGCGGCGATCGAGCTCGGGCGGCGGCGAGTAGTCGTGGATTGTGCACAGGTCGCTGAGGGAGTGCTGCCAGCCATCGTTGGACACGACGGGCCGGGTGCCGTCGAGCCGGTGGGTCAGGTTGTAGAGCTGGACGACGAACTCCGAACGCACCGCCGCATCGATCTGGTCGAGGCCGAAGCTCTCGTTGGCGACGACCCAGGCCACGACTGACGGGTGGTCGCGGTCGCGCCCCACGAGCTCGCTCCACTCGGCCGTCAGGCGGTGCTCCGCCTCGGCTGAAAACTGGTGGAAGCTCGGCATCTCCGACCAGACGAGGAAGCCCAGCGTGTCGGCCCAGTAGAGCCACCGCGGATCCTCGGCCTTCTGGTGCTTGCGCGCTCCGTTGAAGCCCAGGGACTGGGCGAGTTGGATGTCCTCGCGGAGAGCGCCGTCCGTCGGGGCGGTCAGGAGCCCGCCCGGAAAGTAGCCCTGGTCGAGGACCAGGCGTTCGACGAACGGCTCGCCGTTGAGCCACACGCGTCCGTCCCGGGCCTCGATGGTGCGCAGGCCGAAGTAGCTCTCGACGCGGTCGACCACTTTGCCGTCGCGGTCGAGCAGCCGCGCCTCGAGGTCGTAGAGCCGAGGTGATTCCGGATGCCACGCGACCACCCGGTCGAGCTGCAGGCGTCCTCGCCCCTCGCCGCCCGACCACGCGCCGACGACCTGGCCGTCGAACAGGGCGACGACCTCCGCCGTCCCCTCGCCGTCCACCTCGAAATCCAGCGCCCCCGCGACCAGGTCGGGCCGGAGCCGCAGCCGCTCGAGGTGGCGTTCCCCCAGCGGCTCGAGCCAGACGGTCTGCCAGATGCCGGTCGTCGCCGTGTAGAAGATGCCTTCGGGCGCCTCGGTCCAGTACTGCTTGCCGCGGGGCAGGGTCCTGTCGGCGAGCGGATCCTCGGCCCGGACCACGACGACGTTGCCGCCGCGCCTGACGGCCCGGCTGATGTCGACGCTGAACGGGCTGTGGCCGCCCTCGTGCCGCGCGACCTCGACGTCGTTGACCCAGATCGTGGCCCAATAGTCGACGGCGCCGAAGTGCATGAGCAGGCGGTCGGCCGGGGGCGCCTCGAAGGTGCGCCTATACCAGACCGTGTCACCGACCCGCCGCCCGATCCCGGACAGCTCTGCCTCGGGGCAGAAGGGGACGACGATGGTCCGGTCAAACGACGGCGCCGGCCCCGCGCCGAACTCCCACTCCCCGTTCAGGCTCTGCCAGGCGGCCCGCCGGAGGTTCGGCCGCGGGTACTCGGGTCGAGGTCCCATGGCGCCTCCCAAACTGCCGCCTGGATGGAGACTAGGCGAACGTTCGCTTTGCGCGCAATAATACCCTCCAGCGTGGGTGTGCGCAGGCAGGCGCGGCACGTCTCGGTCAAGGACGTCGCCGCTCGCTCGGGGGTCAGCTTCCAGACCACGAGCAAGGTCCTCAACGGGAAGGGCTCGGTGTCCGATGTCACGCGCGCGCGCATCCTCCAGGTCGCCAGCGACCTGGGCTACGTGCCCAACCTGCAGGCGCGCAGCCTCGTCATGCAGCGGACGCTCACGGTCGGCCTGATCGCGAGCGACTTCAGCGACCACAACCTCAGCCGGTTCATCGTCGGCGCCGAGCAGGAGGCGCGCCGCCAGGGCTACGGCGTGATCATCACGAGCATCGAGCCCGAAGGGTCGGGGACCGAGTACGCGCTGCCGGCCATGATGGAGAGACGGGTCGACGGGATCCTGCTGGCGGCGCCGCAGATGGAGGACGACCGCGCGCTCGCCCACGTCCTCGACCGCACGCTGCCGGTGGTGAGCCTGCACCACGTGCCCGGCGGAGGCGTGGCCACGGTCGGCTCCGACCACGAGCTCACGGGTTACCTCGCGACGCAGCACCTGACCTCCAGAGGACACCGTGTGATCGCGACCGTGACCGGCACGCGTGGGCGGCGCGTCACGCAGAGCCGGCTTCGAGGCTACCGGCGCGCGCTCGAGGAAGCGGGCATCGACGTCGAAAGCGACCTGGTCGACGAAGGAGCGTGGGAGATCGCCCAGGCGCTGGCGGCCACGCTGCGCTGCTTCGAGCGCCGGCGCGACATCACTGCCGTATTCGCGCACAACGACGTCATGGCGATCGGCGTGCTGAGCGCCCTCCGTCAGATGGGCCGGCGAGTCCCCGACGATTGCTCTGTCGTCGGATGCGACGACATCGACATGGCCGCTTACACGTCACCGCCGCTGACGACGGTCCACGTTCCCTTCTACGAGACTGGCGCGGAGGCGATGCGCCTGCTGCTGTCCATGGTCAAGACGAACAGCGTGGTGCCCAAGAAGGTGCTCCTCCCCGTGCACCTGATCGTGCGTGGCTCGACAGCAGAGGCCTCACGCACTCGTTTCCGGCCCACTCCCTGACGCTCGTGCAGCTGCGGGTGGACGCGAGCTGAGGAATTCCCGCGTCAGCTCGAGGCCGCGCGCGTCGAGGCCGGCCAGGCGGTCGCCAGAGAGCGCGAGTCCTCCATAAGCCGCCAGGTGCGACGCCCAGGCCTCGCGCTCTTTGATCTGCGGCCGCGCCACCAGGTGGTCCGGGTCGTTGACCCACAGCCGGAGGTTCATCCACGACCGGAGTCCGGTGATCCGGACCAGGTTCTGTACGTCGGGCTGCGGGTCGGGGACTTCGGCCAGGACGTCCGGGCCGACACGCATCGCGTCGCACAGCCCGATGCTCGGCAGAAGCGGCGCGCCCGAGGCCAGGATGATCGCGTCCGGTCCCAACGCATCTCGGATCAGCCGCATGCCTTGCCGGTACACCGGGATCCCCGGGATCGCCCCGGCGTAGAGGAAGTCGAGCTTGTGGAAATTGAATCCCCAGCCCGCCAGAGTCCGGAAGACGTGCGACAGGTGGTCTGCCGCGGCCGGGTTGGTCACGTCGAGGATTCGCATCTGCCGGCCCCAGTGCAGCCCCGCGCCCGCGTCCGGCACGAGCCAGTCGGGGTGAAGGGTTGCCAGCGCGCTGCCCGGGCCGACCATGAACGGCGCCGTCCAGACGCCGGGCCGCATGCCCGCCGCGACGATCCGCTCGGCCACTCGCTCCAGGGAGCCAAACCCCGGTCTTATGTCGAGCCAGTCGCCGATGTCGGTGGCGTAGCCGTCGTCGATCTGCACGACCTCGACCGGCAGCGCCAGGCGCTTCGCCGCCTCGATGTTCTCGACCACGTCCGCTTCGGTGACGTGCTTGAAGTAGCAGGACCAGGAGCACCAACCCGGAGGGATCGAGCGCGTCGCGCCGGTGCCGAGGCGTTCGCCCGCGGCCGCCAGCACGCCGGCCAGGTCGCCCGCCCGCACGCCGTCCACGGGGCCGTCGGAGGACAGCTCGCCGCGGACGGACAGGCGGAGGGTCGGCACCTCGTGCTCGGGGTCGCGGGCAAACCACGCTCGCGCCGGCCCGCCGGGCGGCGCCACCGCGAGGAGGCCCTCCGCCTGGATGACGCCCTTCGGCACCGGTTTGCCCGGCCGCCAGCCCGTCAGCTGCATGCGCTCGTCAGGAGCCCGCTCCGAGGTGTCGCCGGCCCGATACAGACGCACTGGGCTCCACGACTGCCACCCCTCTGCATAGACGGAAGCGCCGTCCAGGTCGCCGTCCGACAGTTCGGCGACAGTCTCGAAAATCATGCGGCGATTTTCACAGTAACCCGGATAAAACCAGGACGGGCTGCCGCATGATTCACGCCCGTGAGCGCGCTCCGGATTCTGCAGGTCGGCATGGGCCCTCACGGCCGCGGGTGGGCCCGCCGGGTCGTTCCCGGCGTCACCGAGGTCGAGCTCGTCGGCTACGTGGACAGCGATCCCTACGCGTTGGACATCGTCTGCCAGGAGCTCCAGGCGCCGGCCGAGATGTGCTTCGAGAGCCTCCGCGAGGCCATCGTCGCGACCGAACCCGACGCCGTGCTCAACACGACGGCGCTCCCCGGGCACGTGCCCGTGACGAGGGCCGCGCTCGACGCAGGGCTGCACGTCCTGCTCGAGAAGCCTTTCGCCTCGACGCTGGGCGCCGCCCACGAGCTCGTCGACGTGGCCGCCAACGCCGGCCTTGTCCTCATGGTCAGCCAGAACTACCGCTACTTCCCAGCGCCCCGCGCCATCGCGGCCATCGTCAAAGAGGGCACGCTGGGCAAGGTGCACGAGGTATCGATCGACTTCCGCCGCTTCTCGACCGCCGGGCCTGCCGGCCGCGGCCGACACCACCTCGAGGAGCAGCCGCTGCTGGTCGACATGTCGATCCACCACTTCGACCTGCTGCGCCTGATCCTTGGCACGGAGCCGCTGCGCATCTACTGCGAGGCCTGGAACCCGAAGTGGACGGATTTCAGCGGTCCCTCGGCGACGGTGGCATCGATCGCCTTCAACGGCGTGGTGGTCAGCTACCGGGGCAGCTGGGTCAGCGCCGGCCCTCTGACGCCATGGGCCGGCGAGTGGCGGCTCGAGTTCGAGCACGGCGAGGTCGTCTGGGAGAGCCGCGACGACGATATGGAGCACGACCGGGTCCTGGTCCGGCCGCGCAAGGGCAGGACGCACGCCGTCCGCCTCGCGCCGATGGAGAGGACCGGCCCCTCCGGAACGCTGACCGAGTTCGCCAACGCGGTGCGCTCCGGACGCGAGCCGGAGACGTCGGGTCGCAACAACCTCGGCACCATCGCGTTCGTGGCCGCCGCCGTCGAATCCGCGGCCGTCCACGAGCCCGTGTCGATCTACCGGACCGGCGAAGCCCTGCCCATCTGATGGCGGGCCGCCGCCCACTGCGGGTGACGATCTGGAACGAGCACATTCACGAGCGGCGCGAGCCGTCGGTCAAGAAGATCTACCCGCAGGGCATGCACACGCCGATCGCCGAAGGGCTGCGCCGCGAGCTCGGCGACGGCGTCAGCGTCCGCGTGGCGACCCTCGACGAGCCTGAGCACGGGCTGAGCGAGGCTGTGCTGGAGGACACCGACGTCATGACCTGGTGGGGCCACGCGGCGCACGACCAGGTCGCCGACGAGGTGGTCGAGCGCGTGCACGCGCGGGTGCTGGACGGCATGGGCATCGTGGTCCTGCACTCCGGCCACTACTCGAAGATCTTCCGCCGCCTCATGGGCACGACCTGCTCGCTGCGCTGGCGGTCGGACCCCGGCGGCGAGCGCGAGGTGATCTGGACCGTCAACCCGGCCCACCCCATCGCCGCCGGCGTGCCGCAGCCGGTGGTGATCCCGCACGACGAGATGTACGGCGAGTTCTTCGACGTCCCGCCGCCCGACGAGCTCGTGTTCGTCACGTCGTTCGAAGGCGGCGAGGTGTTTCGCAGCGGCTGCTGCTGGAGCCGCGGGACAGGACGTGTGGCGTACTTCAGCGCGGGCGACCAGGAGTACCCGGTCTACCATCAGGCCGAGGTCCAGCGGGTGATCGCCAACTGCGTCACGTGGGCAGGCGGGGCCTCGAGGCCCAATGATGTGCCCTCGGCACGGCAGGGCCACAGCCAGCGAAACTGGTATATGTGAGGCCGTTCGGGGAGATCGGCGCCGCGGTCGTCGGGACAGGGTTCATCGGCGCGGTCCACGTGGAGGCGCTGCGCCGTCTGGGCGTCCAGGTGCACGGCGTAGTCGGCTCTTCGCACGAGCGAGCGGAGAGCCGCGCCAGGGATCTCGGGCTCCCACCGGCATACGACAGCTTCCAGGCGATGCTCGCCGACCCGCGCGTCGAGGTCGTGCACATCACCTCGCCGAACCACATGCACCATGAGCACGCGAAGGCGGCGCTCGAGGCCGGCAAGCACGTGGTGTGCGAGAAGCCGCTGGCGATGACGCCGGACGAGTCCGCCGACCTGCTGCGGCTGGCCGAAGCCGGCGGGCGTGTCCACGCAACGAACTTCAACCTTCGCTTCTACCCGGTCTGCCAGCACGTCCACGGCATGGTCACGGAGCGCGCTCTCGGCGACGTCCGCCTGGTCTCCGGCCACTACCTCCAGGACTGGCTGCTGCTCGAGACCGACTGGAACTGGCGGCTCGAGCCCGAGCGCGGTGGCGACCTGCGCGCGGTCGCCGACATAGGCTCGCACTGGATGGACCTGACGAGCTTCCTGACCGGCAGGAAGATAGTGGCCGTGATGGCGGACCTCGCCACCTTCATCAAGACGCGCCGGCAGCCGGCCGGTCCTGTCGAGACGTTCAGCACAGGCCGCGGCGTCAACACGGTCGAGCGCGAGATCCATACCGAGGACGCGGCGACGATCCTGCTTCGCTACGAGGACGGAGCGCGCGGTGCGCTGGCCGTCTCGCAGGTGAGCCCCGGGCGCAAGAACTCGCTTGTTTTCGAGATCGACGGCTCGAGCTCGTCGGCGGCGTGGAACTCGGAGCGTCCGGACGAGCTGTGGATCGGCCATCGCGGCAGGACCAATGAGCTCCTTCTGCGCGACCCCGCGATCCTCAACGACGAGGGCAGGCGGGCGGCCAGCCTGCCGGGCGGCCACGCCGAGGGTTTCGCCGACACGTTTCGCGCCCTCTACGCGGCCGTCTATGCGGCCGTCGCGGCGGGAAAGCCAGGCGACGGCTACCCCACGTTCGCCGACGGGCACGACGAGATGCTGGTGTGCGATGCCGTCGCGCGCAGCTCGCGCGAGGGTCGGTGGATCGAGGTCGAGCGCTCGGTGCGAGCGGCCGCCAGGTGAAGCTCGGGCTCCTGACCGCGGCGTTCCCCGACCTCAGCCTGGAGGAGGTCGCCTCCTGGGCCCACGACAACGGCTTCGAAGCCCTGGAGGTCGCCTGCTGGCCATCCAGCGGCAGCGAGCACCGGCGCTACGCGGGCGTCGCGCACATCGACGTGGACGACTTCAACGCGAGGTCGGTGCTCAAGATGCTGGACCGCTACGGCCTCGTCATCTCGTCCCTGGCCTACTATCCCAACAACCTGGACCCCGACGCCGAGGCGCGCACCGCGGCCAACGCTCACCTGCGCAAGGTCGTGGAGGCGGCGCAGCTGCTGGAGGTGGAGACCGTCGGCACGTTCGTCGGCCGAGACCAGCAGCGCTCGGTGGCCGACAACCTCGAGGACTTCAGGCGCGTCTGGCCACCCCTGGTGCGATTCGCGCGCGAACGCGGCGTGAAGATCGCGATCGAGAACTGCCCGATGATCTTCTCCGCCGATGAATGGCCCGGTGGCCGCAACCTGGCCTACTCGCCGGCGCTGTGGCGCCAGATGTTCGAGATCATCCCGGACGAGAACTTTGGCTTGAACTTCGACCCGTCGCACCTCGTGTGGCAGTTCATCGACTACACGCGTGCGGTGCGCGAGTTCGCCTCGCGGATCTTCCACGTGCACGCCAAGGACATGGAGGTCGACCGCGACGGGCTCTACGACGAGGGCGTGATGTCGCTGGGCGTCGGGTGGCAGGTGCCTCGTCTGCCCGGGCTGGGCGAGGTGCGGTGGGACCGGTTCATCAGCGCGCTCTACGCCATCGGGTACGACTGGGTGGTCTCGGTCGAGCACGAGGACAAGAGCTTCGAAGGCGAGCTCGAGCTGGTGCAGCGCGGATTCGTCGTCGCCCGCAACACCCTCCGTCCTCTTATCGTCTAACTCTCGCGATAGTCCGGACTATCACCACATCGGCACGTGGTGCGACCCGCGTTAGTCCGGACTATCGCGGGTTTGGGGCGCATCGTTAACAGGGTGCGTTGTGGTTCGGCCTGGTTTGGGCAGATCCTCTCCACCGTGCGCGCCCGATCTTTGCCCGACTTCACGTTACGGCGCGTTCCATTCACGGTCGCCCAGGCCCGTGAGGCCGGCATGCGTTGGCGCGACCTGCAAACGAGGCACTGGACTCGGACCAGCCATGGCCAGTACGCATGGGCTGGATTGCCACAGGACTTCAGGCTGAAGCTGCTCGCCGTGTCACTACGCATGCCGAGGAAGTACGCATTCTCAGGCCTGGCCGCCGCCTGGTTGTTGGGACTCGACAACTCATGGAGCGAACTGGTCGAGGTGACCGTCCCGCGTGACGTGCCTGTACGAGCTCGAGCCGGTGTGAAGGTCAGGAGGGCGGCCCTTCCCGCATCGGACGTGATCGTCAAGCGTGGGCTGCGCACCACGTCCGCGATGCGGACGGTCTGCGACCTGGGCAGTCGCGCTGACCTTGTGGAGTCGGTCGTTGCAGTTGACATGGCCCTTTACGCCGGTCTAGTCAAGCTGCCCGACCTCGAGAGCCATGTAGCGACGCATGCCGGCGCAAAGGGAATCAGGAGATTGCGACGCGCGGTCTGGCTGGCTGAGCCCCGATCCGAATCGCCGATGGAGACTCGCCTGCGGATCCAGCTGATCCGAGGGCGGCTGCCCCGTCCCTCAGTCCAGTCGGAGCTCTGCGACAGCAACGGCAGGTTCCTCGGACGCGTAGACCTGTACTACCCGGATCGAAGGCTGGCCATCGAATATGACGGCGCCGGCCACAAAGACCATCTCGACGCCGACCTAAAGAGACAGAACGCCCTTCTCAACGCCGGCTACCACCTCCTGCGCTTCACGGCCGCCGACCTTCGCCAGCCCAAATCCGTGGTCGCCGAAGTTCGTAAGGTCCGCGCGACGCTGCCCGTCATCCGCGATAGTCCGGACTAACGCGCGAACGACGCGCGCAGAAACGGTCGATAGTCCGGACTATCGCGGCAAGAGCCCGGCGGGGCGTTGTGACGCGAGAAGAAAGGCGGCCGTCATCAGGATCGCCACGGCGGCAAGGACGAGCGGGGCCCAACCCACCCCCGCGCCCGCGATCACGATCCCGATCGCTCCAGGCCCAACGATGCCGCCGATCGACGCGGCGGGAAAGAGCCAGCCCGTCGCGCGTGAGTCACCCGGCCTCAGCCGGGCCAGCCAGACGATGCCCGAGGGAAAGATCGGCGCCAGCGCCAGGCCGGCCACGATGTAGGCAACGGGCGCGATCGCGCCTATCGAGGCGCCGAGCAGCGCGACGGTGGCGATCGCCGCGCCCCCGATCACGATCGTCGACTCTGGCACCCGTGCCGGGACCAGCGTCGACAGGAGCCGGCCCGCGACGATCGCCAGGAAAAACGCCGACGTCAGCGCCGCGGCCTTGTTGTAGGGCAGTCCAACCGACTGCAGATGCGATGTCATCCAGCCCCCGGTCGCGGTCTCGATGGCGACGTACAGAATGAAAGCGCAGATGAAGATCCCGACCAGGACGCCTGGTCGGGACGGCGAGGCGGCGTCGATGGGCAGCCGGCCTGAGATGCCGCTTGTGCCGAGCAGGGCCACGAACCAGACGGCCGCGACCGCCAGGAACATGGTCGAGAAGTGGTCGCGAGCAAACGACGCGACGATGATCGGCCCCACGACCGCTCCCGCCGAGTAGCAGCTGTTCAGCGCGTTCAGCAGCGCCGCGCGGCGGCGGCCCTCGCTGTAGGCAACCAGCTGGTTCAACCCGAGCACCAGCAAGCCAAACCCGAACCCGATCACGAACACCGCGGCGAGGAAGAACGGCCAGATGAACGCGATCGCGGCGAAAGTGCATCCGGCGCCGACGATGACGAGGGCCGCCGCCACCGTGACGCGGGCGCGAAACCGGACGAACGTCTGCATCCCCACCAGGACGCCGGGCAGCGAACCGGCGAAGTGGACGCTGATGATCGACCCGGCGACCGGCAGGCTGACGCCGAAGCGCCGGGTCAGGTGTTCGAGCAGCGGCCCGTAGCCGCCGACCACCAGGCCCATGAGCATGAAGATCGACGCCATGGCGGCGATGGCGGGCGGCGTGAGGACGACGCGATGGGCTCGCATACTGGAGTCGATCAAGGATCAGGAGCGTAGCGACGACGTCGGTCGGTACGCCGGTTGGGGGGCCGGTGACGATCTCCGCACTCCACCCGAACGCGACCGATACGGCCCCTCGATGATGCCCCTCGCATATGGCACGAACAGGTGGGGACGAACCCTGGGATGCTTGCTTCTCCCCGCCGCGATCGTGCTGATCACCATCGAGGAGGACGTGCTGCACATACCGCAGGCGGCTGGCTGGGCCTCGCTTGGCGGGCTCGTCGTGGCGTTTGTCCTCCTGGGCGTGTGGATCGACCGGCGGCGCCCCTGAGCGATCAGAAAGCGATCTAGCCCTCTCCGTTCACGGCCGGCGTCAGCGCCACGCCACTCAGTTCGACAGCTTTGGTGTGGACATCGGCGGGGATCGCCGTCGAAGCCAATGCCGCCATCGCCGCAACCTCTGCGAGCGCAGCCACGGCCTGCGATCCGTGCGGCCGTCCGTCAGGCCGGGGCCCGAGGAGTACGGCGGAGAGCGGCGCGCCCTCGGCACGGACCGGGATGGCGATCGAAGGCTCGGCGGGCCACTCACCGGCGCTCGCGAGGATCATGTCGTCCGCGCCGATGACGGCTACCCCGCGGGCGCCGGTCTCCGCGAGTGCCTCGCGCGCCAGTCGCTGTGCGGCGCGCGCCGGCGCCAGGACGTCAAGGGCCCGGCGGAGTTCTTCCCGATACGCCCCAAAACGCCGCTGGTCGTACTTGAAGTAGCGGTCGACCAGCGACTCGACCCGTCGCCGCACGGGCGCGTACAGCGTCGCAACTGCGAGCGTGGTCAGGACGATGGCGGCGTCCGATGTCTGTCCCGTCAGAGCGACAAAGGTCCGCTGCGTCAGGGCCGTGACCCCCGCGAAGACCCCCGCGAGGATGGCCGTGACCGCACCGTAGACCAGGGCCTTGTTGACGATGCGGTCGATCTCGTACAGCCGGTAACGCAGGATGGCCACGCCGATCGCGATCGGCACCGTCGGGTAGGCGATGATCGCGGGGATCCAGACGGTCCCGTCGAGCTTGGGGAACAGCGTGCCGAGGACCA
>DASXSA010000193.1:0-2709 GCA_036506235.1 Candidatus Limnocylindrales bacterium
AGCTGGATCGTCGTGCGTCGGGACGTCGCATGGGGCCTCACAGGCTGTCGCCAGTCAAATATTCCGGGCCACGTTCAGCTCTGGAAGACATTCAGGTAGCGCCTCGCGAGCAGGCCTCGTGGCGGTGCGGGGAGGTCGGCGAAACCCTGGTTTTGGTGTTTGCGGAGCAACACCCGTCGCCAGGCACGGCGACGCATGCCACGGACGCAGCCCGAACCGTCAGAACGACAGGAGAGCTGGTGCCCAGGCCGGGACTTGAACCCGGATGAGTTGCCTCATACGCCCCTCAAACGTACGCGTATACCAATTCCGCCACCTGGGCAGGTGTCGCGCAACGGCCATCGAGGCGATCCGTGAGAGGGGTGGTACCGAGGAAGGGATTTGAACCCATACGCCCTTGCGGGCACTAGCTCCTGAAGCTAGCGCGTCTACCAGATTCCGCCACCTCGGCGCGGACCGACCCGACCGGTTCGGTCTACCGGCCGCTCGCGAGGCGCCATGTTAGCACGTCCCAATAACGATCAGCCGGATCGGAAATGGGCCGCGGAGCGGGTCCCTGGACCCGGTCCGACAGCACCACGACCTCGTCACGGAAGAACAGCGGCAGAACGTACAGGTTCGCTGCGAGATCGGTTTCGAGCGCCTTGAAGGCCTGCTTCCGAACCTCCGTCGAGGCCGGCCGTCGAGCCGCCTCGAGCAGCGCGTCGAGCGCCGGCAGCTGCAGGCCGGAGATGTTCGATCGGGAGGCGGTCTGGGTCGACGCCAGCAGCGGGTAGAGGTCGGGATCGAGCCCGACGTTGATATCGAGCGCAGCGGCGCCGAACAGCCCGGTCTGCAGCCGCCCCGCAACAAGATCGGCGGGTGGCATGCCTTCCAGGTCGATGGTGAGGCCGAACCGCGTCCATGCCGCGTCGACCTCCTGCGCCGTCGCCCAGACGAGCGGGCTGGCACTCGCATTCGGCGCCAGCAGCTGCAGGCGGAACGCCGAGGATCCGCCGGGCGCGACCCAACGGCCCTTGACCTGCTTCCATCCGGCAGCCTTCAGCCCGGTGGCGGCCGCCTTTGGGTCGAATTTCACCGGAGCCTGGGCGCTCGGATCGGACGCCCACGACGATGGCGGGATGGGCGTGTCCGCACGCACACCGGTCCCGTCCAGCACGTCGGTGATCAGCTTCGATCGATCCAGCGCCTGTAGCAGCGCGCGACGCACGCGGGCGTCGCGCAGCTCCCGGTGGCTGATTCGGAGGTTCAGGACGATTCCCGTGAAGGTCGAGCGCGGGTACCTGACGAGACGGGAGCCAGGCGACGCAAGGATGTCGTTGGCCATCGAGGGCGGGAGGCCGACGGCCGCCTCCAGGTTGCCTTTTCGGAAGTCATCCGCCAGCTGGACCGGGTCCGAATAGAAGTGGAGCTCAACCTTCGCAAGGTACGGCTGGACACGCTTGGGACCCGCCGGCGGGGCCGCCGGGGACCCGGCAGGCACAGGCGTGGCGTCCGGAAACGCCGGCTCCAGGTCCGCCTCGAGGTCGTCCCAGGTGACGAGCCGAAACGGTCCCGAGCCGATCGGCGACCGAGAAAACGGGTCGTCGGCCAGGGCCGAGGCGGGCACCCCGGCCAGGATGTGTGCTGGCAGGAGGGGCTGGGTCGTTGCGTTGAGGAAGCCGGCGACGGGCGTCTTGAGGTCGAACTGGACGGTGCGCGCGTCCAGCGCGCTGACGGCGACCTCCGCCCACGACTCAGCCGTGGGCCCCGCATATTCCGGGTCCTGGAGGGTGTGGATCGTGAAGACCACGTCGTCGGAGGTGACGGCGACCCCGTCCTGCCACACCGCGTCCGGACGGATCGAGAAGACCCATGAGCTCCCGGCCTCGTCGGACGACCACCGCTCGGCGAGGTCGGGCACGACCGACCCCTGGGGTCCCAGGCGCGTCAGGCCGGAGAACACCAGCGCGACGATGTCACGGTCCGCCTGCGTGCTCGCAGTGAGCGGGTTGATCGATGTGGGCCGGCTGAGGATGCCCTCCCGGTACGCGTGCACGGCCGACGACGGCGACGCGCTTTCGACCGGTGAGGGAGACGGTCCCGTGCGCCTCGAGAAGGCAGGCGCCGCGATCGCAGCCGAGATTGCGAGCAGCAGGACCGCCAGCCCGCCGATGATCGCGCGATCGCGCGTCGTCACGAACGGCACGCTCGGCAGGTCGGCGCAGTGAGGGGGCGGACTCGGTCAGCCCGTCGTCGTGGACGGGGAGAAGGCAAATGCCGCGAGGCAGAAGAGGACGAACAGGAATGCGAGGACGATCGTGAACTGCCACAGGCGCCGCTCGATGCCGCGCCGGCTCCGATAGACCGCCGAGTCGCCGCCGAACGTCCCGGACAGCCCGACCCCGCGCGCCTGCAGCAGGATCGCGGCCATCAGACCGATGCTCACGATGATCTGGCCGATGGCCAGGATGGGATTCAAGGAATCGAGTCCTCCTCTGACGACAGCGCCGGATGGTAGCACGGGTCCTTCGCGGCCTTGATCGAGCCAGGTCGGCGCCGCAAATCGCGTTGCGATCAGCCCGCTGGATCGAGCAGCGAGTGGCCGGTGATCCCCGGCCAGGCGGGCAGGCCGGACAGCTCGAGGAGCGTTGGCGCCACGTCTGCGAGCACACCGTCGTGCAGCCGGCGACCTTCGACGCAGCGGCCGATGGCCACGATCGGCACCGG
>DASXSA010000194.1:0-3265 GCA_036506235.1 Candidatus Limnocylindrales bacterium
GCGAAAGACGGTTGGGCAGTCCTCGCAAATCCACACGTACGGCTTCGACCAGAGGCTCGTCACCCTGAGGCTCCCGCACGTTGGGCAGCGCGGTGTGAGGGCGATGAAGAGGAACAGCACGCCGATGAGGCCGAAGGCGAGCCAGTAAGTCATCCCCTACACCTATCCCGCACCTCGCTGAATCTAGGGTCACTGCTCGCGTTGGGCACAGGCCGTGCCACGGGACCTCGACGTAAGGCTTGACGGCGGGCAACAACATTGGGGTGCTCTCTGAAAGCTGAGCGATGAGGATTCGTGAAGGTGACGGCCCCGTGCATCACGACAAAGGTGCTACCTGCCTATCGCGTAACCCTGCATCCCACGAGGATTGGCGCCGGCGAGCAGCAGATTGCCTTCGCGATTCCTTGCCACAGCGCTCACGCGACCTTCCGACCACGGCGCGCACACGACCACCTGGTGTCCCCTCGCGCGAAGCTCCTGAATGACCGCCGGATCGACGCGATCCTCGATCGTGACCTGCGCCGGATGGCTCGCATGCGGGTAGAAGGAGCTCGGAAAGTGCTGGATGGAGAAGTTGGGGGCGTCGATGGCTTCCTGGAGATTGAGCCCGAACACGGCGTGAGCCAGGAAGAAATTCAATGACCATTGATCCTGGGCGTCGCCGCCAGGGGTGCCAAAAGCCATATAGGGGGCGCCGTCGCGGAACGCCAGCGACGGGCTGAGCGTGGTTCTCGGTCGTTTGCCAGGATGCAGGACGTTTGGATGACCGGCATCGAGGTTGAACATCTGTGCTCGCGTTCCAAGGGGGAACCCGAGCCCGGGGACGACCGGGTTCGAGTGCAGCCAACCCCCCGACGGTGTCGCCGAGACCATGTTGCCGCGCGCGTCGACAACGTCGACGTGGCAGGTGTCACCTCGAGTCGGACCCAGAGTGGGCTCGCCGACCGTCGCCCGACGGCTTTCTCTCGTTGATTGGTTGGAAAGCCATGGCATCTTCGGCGACCGTCCGCCAGGCGAGCCTGGCCGCTGCTCGCCCGACGCGCGCGGGGTGACGAGAAGCTTGCGTTGATCTGTGTAGGCGGGACCGAGCAAATCGCCGAGGGGCACGTCCGGCACATCGCCGTACCAGGCCTCCCGGTCGGCAAAGGCCAGCTTGGCGGCTTCGACAGCATGATGAATGTGCTCCGCTGAAAGGAACTCGCCCATCGACAGTCCTTCGAGGAGTGCGAGCTGCTGCAGGAAGACTGGGCCCTGGCTCCAGGCGCCCGGCTTGTGGACCTCGAACTCTCCGAAGCCGGAGCTGAGCGTGGGCTCCACGGACGCCCGCCAGGATGCAAGGTCGGAGCCGCTTAGCACGCCGACGTGGGGCTCGCCCGACGCATCCATGACGCTTGCCTGCGCAACGAAGGAATCGATCGCCTCCGCGACGAATCCGTCGTAGTACGCGCGCCGCGCCGACTCGATTTGAGCTTCGCGATCCGCTCCCGCTGACTCGGCCTCATCGAGGATTCGCAGGTACGTCTGGGCCAGGTCGCGGTTTCGAAAGAGCTGTCCAGGCAGCGGTGGGCCGTGCTCCAGGTACAGCGCCGCCGATGACGGCCAGTACGACCTGAAGGTCGGCTCGACCGATGCGACCACCCGGGCGATCGAAGGCAGGACTGGAAACCCGTGCTCCGCGTAGCCGATTGCGTACTCGAGCACGTCCCGCAGCGCCATGGTGCCGTACCGCTCGAGCAGCAGGAGCCACGCACCGAACGCTCCTGGCACGCAGGGCGCCAGGTGGCCGTCGCCGGGGATCGCCTGCAGGCCAAGGTGCTTTACCGTCGCAACGGTCAATCCGGAGGGCGCGGTTCCCTGTCCGCATATGACCCAGGTTTCCCTTCGCTTCGCGTCGTAGATGATCGCCGGCATGTCCCCGCCGGGCCCATTGAGATGCGGCTCGACGACCTGCAGCACGAACCCCGCGGCGACGGCGGCGTCGAAGGCGTTGCCCCCTTTCTCGAGGACTGCCATCGCCGAGGCGCTCGCCAGCCAGTGGGTCGAAGCGACCATTCCGAAGCTGCCTCGCAGCTCCGGCCGCGTCGTGAAGAATCCAGCCGGCCCTACTCCTGACACCGTCCAGGCCAACATACTGGCAGTACAAATCATCCAGGGCGACGAAGAGACGATGCTGACCCTGCCGGCGGCCGACGCGGCCGCGTTTGTCGCGGCGCTGTTGCGCCACAGCGGCTCTACGCCAGGCCACGCGACGATCGTCGCCGACCACCTCGTCGAGAACAGCCGGCTGGGGATTCACTCACACGGGCTGATCCGGGTCCCTCAATACATCAAGGAGATTCGCGCCGGCGAGATCGACCCCCGAGCTCGCCCCCGCCGGATTCGCACGCGGCAGGCGGTCACGTGGGTGAGCGGCAACGCCGGCTTCGGGCTGCTGGGCGGGATCTACGCCGCTCGGCAGGCTGTCCTGGCGGCGCAGAAGCACGGGATCGGACTCGTCATCGCCAATCAGCTGGGGCACACCGGCCGGCTCGGTGCCTACGCGGAGCTCGTCGCAGCACAGCGCTGCGTGGCTCTGGTTTTCGGCACCGGTCCACCACGCGGCCATATGGTCGCTCCGTTCGGGGGCGTCGAGGGCAGGCTTTCGACCAATCCGATCGCTTTCGCAGTCCCCAACGGACCGACACCGGTGGTCGCCGACTTCTCGACCAGCCAGCTGCCCGAGGGCAAGGTGAGGAGCGCCCGGAATCGGGGCCAGCGACTGCCTGAAGGTGTTCTGCAGGATGCCGCCGGCCATCCGACCGTCGATCCGGCGGCGCTGTACGGCCGCCGCCGCGGGACGCTATTGCCCCTCGGGGGGGCGATCTCCGGTCACAAGGGCTACGCCCTGGCGATTCTCGTCGAGGCGATGGCGACGCTGCTCGCCGGCGACCAGATCGATGACGCTTCGCGGTCCGGCTTCAACCTGACCATCCTCGCGATCGCAACCAAGCCGGGTTTCGATCGAGCAACCGGGCGCATGGTCGCGTATCTGCGCTCGGCCCGCCCCGCCGATCCGCGTAGACCGGTGCTCGTTCCAGGCGATCCCGAACGCCTCGCCCGTGAACGCCACTTCGTGGAAGTGGATCGACCGACGTGGAGCGAGATCGAGGCTATCGCTCGTCAGCTCGCGGTCGAGACGCCGTCAGTCGCCTAGCGTTCGCGACCAGCTCCTCGGACGACGCGACCAGGAGCCGAGTGTCGCTCTGCAGCCCGAGCATGACAAAGC